>DASQVU010000200.1:0-3910 GCA_035640615.1 Pseudonocardiaceae bacterium | reverse complement strand
GCGGTCACGGTAGGTAACACAATGGGTCCGGCAAGCGATGAAGCTAGACGGGTAGGAGTCGCGGTCCGGCCACTGGGGGGCGGCGTGGGCAACAATGAGAACATCACCGGCGCTGTGCGGGGTGCTGCCACCGCAGCGCTGACCGTCGCGGCGATCGCGGTACCAGCGATTGCTGGCGGGGTGGGGATGGCCGAGGCAGCATCTGCATCGACCGGTAAACCATCCGCTAGCCCTCGGCCCGTAACTGCGCTGCCGCCTCAAATAGTGTCCGCCACACCATGCGGGCCCAGCGCCAAGGCCTGTGTCGTGCTCTCGCAGCATGTGGCCTGGTTGACCGACGGGAAAGGGCATATCACTTACGGTCCGGTGACAGCCACCGGAGGAACCGCGGAGGATCCCACACCGACCGGCGTCTTCCGCGTGCTCGCCAAGGACGCTCATTTCCGCAGCACCGAGTTCCACAATGCGCCGATGCCCTACTCGGTGTTTTTCTTCCCCGGAGATGCCTTCCACGCCGACAACGTGCATCAATGGTCACACGGCTGCATCCATTTGGATTGGGGTGACGCTCAAGCATTTTTCAACGCACTCAAGGTCGGTGACCAGGTGCAGATCCTGCGCTGAAGGCACCAGGGTCATTGCCTGCGGGAGCGGTAAGTCCGTGCCAGGTGTGGTCCTAGGGTCAGCAATCCCAACACCACCATGATGGCCAGCGGAACACCCGCCATGATCAAGACGACGTCCAGGGAACTCACGGCTATCACCGTAACGGAGCGGGTGTCGCCGCCGCGTGGTCACCTAGCGAGTAGACACTGCACCAACATGCCAAATGGCAGCCTATGGTCAGCGCAATGCGGTGGCTAGATGCAGGGCGCCTGGCGCGGTGGAGGTCAACGTGCTGAATTTGCTGGCTCCACCAGCGCTGACGTGGGACCGGGTAGCCACAACGTGGACACCCAACGTCGGGGCGCTGGTGGTGGTTGCCGGGCTAGCACTGGCCTACGGGGTGGGGGTGCGGCGGCTGCGCCGGCAAGGCGGGGTGTGGCCCACAAGCCGGTCCTGGTGGTTCGTTGCCGGGCTCGCTTCGATCCTGCTGGTGACGGTCAGTGCTATCGGCGTCTATGCCGACGTGTTGTTCTGGGCTCGTGCGGTGCACAACATCGTGCTGTTGATGATCACGCCGATGCTTCTGGCGCTGGGCGCACCGCTGAGCCTGCTGCGGGAGCTCTTACCTGGGCCGGCCAGAGCGCGAGCCAGCCGGATCCTGCACAGCACCCCCGCTCGCCAGCTGACCTTTCCCTTGGTGATGACCGCCGCACTGATCGCGCCGCTGTACCTGGTGTACCTGACGCCGCTGTACGAGGCCAGCCTGCGATCCGCGGTGGTGAGCGCGGCGGTGAGCGTGGGGCTGGTGATCGCCGGATTCCTCTATTTCTGGACCCGGTTGCGGATAGATCCCACCCCACGCACCGACCCGTACCTAGTCAGCATCGCCATCAGCATCGCTGAAGTGATCTTTGATGGGGTACTGGGCTTGGCCCTGTGGCTAGGCCCCCTCATCGCCCCGCAGTACTACCTGGCGCTACACCGCGGGTGGGGACCTGACCTCAGGCTGGACCAGATCATCGGCGCCGGCGTGCTGTGGATCGGTGGTGACCTCGCCGGGCTGCCGTTCCTTGCCGCGATCTTCACGCGCATGATGCGCGAAGACCAGCGCCACGCCGTGGCCGTTGACGCCGAACTCGACGCTCTCGAGGCCGCCGTCGCCCCACAAATGGCGCCCGAATCCGGCTCCCCAGCGCGGCTGTGGTGGGAGGACCACCCCGAGCTGGCCCAGCGATGGCGCCGCCAGCGCTAACCCCTGTTACATGCTGGCGAGAACCTCGCGGACCTCGACGGTGCGGAAGGTGATTCCGGGTGGGGCGTTGGGCGGGGCTTCGCCGACGTGGAACTGGCTGGCTAGCTTTTGCGCCTCCTCTTCGGAGTCGAAAACTACTACCGAAACACCACGCCCGCCTTGCGGGCTAAGCCAGTAGCCGGCGCGTGCACCGGCCTGCTGTGCCATCATCGGCGCGCGTTCTTGCAAACGCTTTCGCGCTTCTTCTACCAACGTGCCGTCTTGGACGTCGACTTCGACGAACACTGCGTGCATTGTCCCTCCGATTAGATAGTTAGCCCGCCGCGGTGACCGGCTCAAAACTAGCGAGCATTTCCTCAAGCGCCTGCTGGTCAGGTCCGATGAATGGGTCGGCGTGCGGTGCTGCCGCGAGCATCTCGAGGAATTCAAATACGCGCCCGGTAGCGGGAGGCAGGTGCGTGCTGAGGATGACCGCAGGGTCCATGGCGCGTATCGGCTCGAAGGTCCGGAGATAACTAGCAGTCTCGGCGTTGTGCACCCAGGGGCTGTCAACCGTGGCCCACAACAGTTGCCCAGAGCGCAGCTCGTCGGTGGGGACTTCGCCGACGTCGCTGCACTGGGCGAGGTCAGCGCTGGGCATCGGAGCACCGAAGCAGTCGGAGCTGAAGCAGGCTTCTGAGCGCGAGTCGTAAAAGCCGATTGTTGCCGGGCTGTCGAACAGCGGCGGCCTGAAGGCGGTCAGGGTGCGGTCGCCTACGTCCAATGATTGGCCCGGATTGAGCAAGTAGAGCCGGTCCAACGGCAACGGTCGCTCGGTCGTCATGATGCCGGCGCTCAGGAAGGTGGTGACCACCCGCGCAGCAGGTGCCGCCTCGAGTAGCTCGAACAGCGCCCCGGTGTGATCCCGATCGGGGTGTGTCAGCCAGATCCATCGCACTTCGGCCGGATCGATGACCGACCCCAGCGCGTCCATGAAGCCCCGTCCCGGCAGGCCCAAACCCGTATCGACCACGACAGGCTCAGCCGCGTGCAGGACGAACGAGTTCACCGGCAGGAACCCGATACCGGGCACCGGCAAGTGGTCGTTCAACACGCTGACATCGCCTCCGAGGCGGTGAATCTGCATCGCTCCTCCTTGCGTCCCCGTCGTTAGTGGCCTGCTGGCCATGGCCGCGACGCGCTTTTTCGTGGTTATTCGAGTCAATGCCAAAGTGGCCAAAAAAGGTGTCGTTCCCGACCCGTCGCAATGTAACGGGAAAGGCTCTAAACCACTCGAATAGCGTAGCCGGCCACCGCGATCAGTGAGCGTCTACCTACGCAGCGATTCGCCGAAGATGCCGAAGAGGGACTGCCTGTGGTACGGGTAGTTTATGGACTACGTCGCCCTTGGCACCACCGGTCTTCAGGTTTCGCGGATCTGCCTTGGCTGTATGAGCTACGGCGAGCCCGGCCGTGGCGCGCATCCCTGGTCGCTCGGCAAGGAAGCGGCCGAACCGTTCTTCCGCCAGGCGCTGGACGCCGGGATCAACTTCTTCGACACGGCCAACGTCTACTCGGCCGGCAGCAGCGAGGAGATCGTGGGTCAGACCCTGCTGTCGATGGTCTCCCGAGACGAGGTCGTCATCGCTACCAAGGTCCATGGCCGGATGCGGCCCGGACCCAACGGCCGGGGCCTATCTCGCAAGGCCATCCTTGCTGAGATCGACAACAGCCTGTCTCGGCTCGGCACCGACTACGTCGACCTCTACCAGATCCACCGCTGGGATGACGACACACCGATCGAGGAGACCCTGGAAGCGCTGCACGATGTGGTCAAGGCTGGCAAGGTCCGCTATATCGGTGCGTCGTCGATGTACTCCTGGCAGTTCGCCAAGGCGCTTTACACTGCCGACCTGCACGGCTGGACCCGGTTCGTGAGCATGCAAAACCATTACAACCTGCTGTACCGGGAGGAGGAGCGGGAGATGATCCCGCTCTGCATCGACCAGGGCGTCGGGATTATCCCTTGGAGCCCGCTGGCGCGGGGCCGGTTGACCCGCCCCTGGGCCGAAC
>DASQVU010000199.1:0-12897 GCA_035640615.1 Pseudonocardiaceae bacterium | reverse complement strand
GCAGCCGATCGCGTCACCACCGCCAGCACCGGCCGCGCCGATAGGCCCCGCACCGGCAGCGCCGCCGGCCCCAGCACCCGCAGCGCCGACAGCCGAACCCGCCCCACCGGTGCCCACCCCGCCAGGCCGGACCTGATGGGCACCGCGACGATCCGCCGGGCCGCCCAACCCAGCCGGCGCCGACGGCAGCCCGGCCACTCCACGACCGGTCTTCGTACTCGCCTGGGACTGGGTCGGGTGGCGCTGGTCGCTGCCCTCGTTGCGGCTGGCGTCAAGCTGGCAGCGGTGCAGAGCCTGCAGGCGGCCACCCTGTCCGCGCAAGCCGCCAAGCAGCGCACCACCGTGCAGGTACTCCCAGCGCAGCGCGGCACGATCACCGATCGCAACGGCACGCCGCTGGCATTCAGCGTGACGGCCAAGGCGCTGTACGCCCAACCCAACCGGATCACCGCGGAGCAGCGGGCGATCCACGCCGACCCAGACGCGCACAAGCAGGCGATGGCTCGCCGGGTCGCTCAGGTGCTCGGGACCACTGTCTCGGAGCAGGACATCCTGACCCAACTGCGTAGCAACCACCAGACGGTGCTGCTGGCGCCACTGGTGACCCCTGCCCAGGCCAGGGCAATCCAGCAGGACTTCCCGGAGATCAGCGCCGAGCACCGGGAGATCCGGCAGTACCCGGGGGGTGAGCTGGCGTCCAACGTCCTGGGAGTGGCGAACTGGCGGGCCGACGAGCGCAAAGTGCGCGGACTGGCTGGGCTGGAAAGCTACGACGACACCCTGCTGGCCGGCCTGAACGGCCGTCGGGTGGTGGACACCGCGGAGGGCTCGGACGCGGTCATCCCGGGCAGTGAGCGTGCCGAGCGGCCGCCGGTGCCCGGGTCGGGGCTCGAACTCACCCTCGACTCCGACCTGCAGTTCACGGTGGCCCAGATGCTGCGCGACTACGCGCGGAAATACCGCGCCAAAGGGGCCAGCGCGGTCGTGCTGGACGCGCGCACCGCCGAGGTCTACGCGATGGCCAACGACATCACCTTCGATCCAAACCATCTGGAGGCGGCCACCCCCGAAATGCTCGGCAACCCGGCGGTCTCCGCGCCGTTCGAACCCGGCTCGGTGAACAAGGTTCTCACCGCCGCCGCCGCCATCGACAGTGGCGTCGTCGGGCCCGACACCGTGCTGCGCGTACCGGGCGAACTGCGCGTTGCAGACCGGACCATCCGCGACGCGTGGCCGCACGGCATGCTGAACCTCACCTTCACCGGAGTGCTCGCCCGCTCGTCCAACATCGGCACGCTGCTGGCCGCGCAACGCGTTGGCGAAGATCGTTTTGTGGACACCCTCAAGCGCATGGGCCTGGGTCAGCGCACCGGCGTCGGGTTGCCAGGCGAGAGTGCCGGTCGGGTGCCGCCGCGGAACCAGTGGTCGGGCAGCACCTTCGCCAACCTACCGATCGGCCAGGGGCTGTCGATGACCGTGTTGCAGATGGCCGGCATGTACCAGGCGATCGCCAACGACGGGGTGCGCATCCCACCGCGAATCGTCAGCGCCGAGATCGCCCCGGACGGCAGCCGGACGGCCACCCCCCGACCAGCTGGTATACGGGTGGTCAGCCAGCAGGCCGCTCATACGGTGCGGGACATGCTGCGCGCCGTCGTGCAAAACGAGCCGGGGCAGCGCGGCACGGCACCGGAGGCCGCGCTGGAGGGCTACCAGATCGCCGGCAAGAGTGGTACCGCGCAGCAGGTCAATCCCGGCTGTGGCTGCTACAGCAACTCCAACTACTGGATCACCTTCGCCGGGATACTGCCTGCGGACTCGCCGCGCTTCGTGGTCGGGATCATGCTCGATGACCCGGCGGTCGGCAGCGCCGCGCCGCTGTTCCATCAGATCGCGTCCTACCTGGCGGGGCGTTACCAGCTCCCACTGTCATCCGCACCCAGCCCACCGGCCATTCTCACCCTGCCGTCTTGAGGGCCGTCTTAATACCTGGGCCCGTCCTGATCTGGCCGAGGCGGCGCCGGTAGCCTTCGTGCGCGCTGGGCGTCAGCTCCACGCGTACCCGACCCCGGATCGTGACTGCACTTGTGACTCGCTCGTTGGCCGAGACGCCGCTGCGGCCGTCGCGCACCGCGCCGACCCCGCTGGCCGTGCTCGCTGCGCTGGCCGGCGCGCCGGCCCCGAGCACCGATCCAGTCGTGGTCACCGGTATCACGCTGCGCGCTCAGCAGGCGTTGCCCGGTGACCTGTTCGTGGCGCTGCCCAGCCTGAGCCCTGAACGCCCGCATGGAGCCGGATATGCCGACGTCGCGGTGCGCGCCGGCGCTGTCGCGGTGCTCACCGACCCGACGGGATCGCACCACCTGGCAGGTAGCGGGCTAGCCGTGCCGGTGCTAACGCACCCGGATCCGCGGTCAGTGGTAGGCGCGCTGTCCGCCCGCGTCTACGGCGATCCCTCCACCCGGCTGGCGGTGATCGGGATCACCGGTACTGCCGGCAAGACCACTACAGCGCACTTGCTGGAGGCGGGTCTGCGCGCGGCAGGCGCGCAGACTGGCCTGCTCGGCACCGTGCAGGCACGGATCGGCGAAATGATGCTGCCGAGCCAGTTCACCACGCCGGAAGCCCCAGATCTGCAGGCGATGCTGGCGCTGATGCACGAACGCGGGGTCACGCACGTGCCCATCGAGGTCTCCAGCCACTCCCTGGCGCTGGGCCGGGTGAGCGGCACTGCCTTCGCGGTCGGCGCCTTCACCAACCTGTCCCAGGATCACCTGGACTTCCACGCCGACATGGAGGACTACTTCGCTGCCAAGGCGCTGCTGTTCGACGGTCGGGCCGCAGCAGAGGTGGTGTGCGTGGACGACGGCTGGGGCCGCCGGTTGGTCACCAGCGCAACCACCACCGTGTCGCTGCACGGTGAGGCCACCTGGCGCGCCACGGACATCCCCACGAAGAGCACCGTCCAGCATGATGGCAGTCAGGCTTTCTGCGCGGTCGGCCCCGGTGGCCTGCGGGTGGTGGTGACCATGCGCCTGCCCGGCGCGTTCAACGTGACCAATGCGCTGCTGGCGCTGGCCGCCGGTCACGCCGCAGGCGCCGATCCGCTACTGCTGGCCCGCGGCATCGCCACCGCCGAGGTGCCCGGCCGGATGCAGGAGGTACGCCGCGGCCAGGACTTCCTCGCCCTCGTGGACTACGCGCACAAGCCCGCCGCGGTGGCCGCGCTGCTCGACGCGGTCCGCGCGCAAGTGCCCGGGCGGCTGCTCGTGGTGTTGGGCTGTGGCGGCGACCGGGATCCCGGCAAGCGTCCGGTGATGGGTGCCCAAGCAGCTCGCCGAGCCGATCTGCTGGTGGTCACCGACGACAACCCACGCACCGAAGATCCCGCCATGATCCGCGCTGCCATGCTCGCCGGTGCCCGCGCAGGTGCTGCGGAAGTGGTGGAGATCCCCGATCGGGCGGCTGCCATCGGGTATGCCGTGGCCCATGCAAGCAGCGGCGATGCGGTCATCGTTGCCGGCAAGGGCCACGAGAGCGGGCAGGAGGTGCACGGCATCAAGCATCCGTTCTCTGACGCCGACGTGCTCGCCAGCCTGCTCGATGAGCGACTGGGGGAGCGCCGGGGAGTAAGCCGTGATTGAGCTCACCCTGGCTGAGGTAGCCGACACGGTAGGCGGCGTGCTGCACAGCTGCTCAGGAGCTGAGATGATCACCGGCGGCGTCGAGTTCGACTCGCGCCGCGTGCAGCCCGGTGGCTTGTTCGTCGCCTTGCCAGGCGAGCGGGTGGATGGCCATGACTTCGCCGCTGCAGCAATGGCTGCAGGCGCAGCCGGGGTACTCGCCGGGCGAGCCGTCGATGCCGCCGCCGTGCTCGCCCCGCCAGTCGGCGATGTGCGGTCAAGTGCGTACGCGCTGGCCGCGGACACCGACGGTGCGGGCGCCGCAGTGCTGGCCGCGCTGGCCGCGCTGGCGCGGTCGGTGGTGCACACGCTGAGCCAGGCCGGCCTGCAGGTGGTGGCCCTGACCGGTTCGTCGGGCAAGACCTCCACCAAGGACATGGTGGCCGCGCTGCTCGCCCCGCTAGGCGCGACGGTGGCCCCGCCAGGCTCGTTCAACAACGAAGTCGGTCACCCTTGGACCGCGTTGCGAGCCGACCGGACCACCCGGCACCTGGTGCTGGAGCTGTCCGCCCGCGGCCCAGGTCAGATCCGCGCGCTGTGCCGGGTAGCGCCGCCGTCGATCGGGGTGGTGCTCAACGTCGGCTCGGCGCACCTGAGCGAGTTCGGTTCCCGCGAGGCGATCGCCACCGCCAAGGGTGAGCTGGTCGAAGCCCTGCCGGCGGCTGGGGTTGCCGTGCTCAACGCCGACGACGCCGCGGTCTCCGCGATGGACCGGCGCACCGCGGCACGGGTGGTGCGCTTCGGGCGCTCGCCGGTGGCTCAGGTGCGTGCGGTTGACGTCATCCTCGACGTCCGTGGCTGCCCGTCCTTCCGCTTGGTCACTCCCAGCGGGGAGATCGGGCTCCGGCTAGGGGTGCCGGGCGAGCACCAGGTCTCCAACGCGCTAGCCGCCGCCGCGGTGGCACTGGAGTTGGGCGCGAGCCCAGAACTCATCGCGACGGTGTTCGATCGTTACCGGCCGGCCTCCCGGTGGCGGATGGAGGTCACCGACCGGCCCGACGGGGTGACCGTGGTCAACGACGCCTACAACGCCAACCCGGAGTCGGTGGCCGCCGCGTTAGGCACGCTCGCCGTGCTCGCCGATGGGCACCGGCGCAGCTGGGTGGTGCTGGGCCCGCTCGCCGAGCTGGGCGAGGCAGCCACGCAGGCCTACCACGAGATTGGGGCGCTCATCATCCGCCTGGGCATCGACCGGCTCGTCGTGGTGGGGGAGCAGGCCGAGCAGCTGCACCGCGCCGTGCCGGGCTCCGCGCTGGTGGCTGACGTGCCTGCGGCGCTGGAGCTGCTGCATGGCGAGCTCGCGCCCGGCGATGCTGTGCTGATCAAGGCGTCCCGGTCGTTTGGCTTGGAACGTATCGCCGCGGGGTTGCTGAGCGGGAGCCACAGGTGAGCACCATCCTGGTCGCTTCCGGGGTCGCGCTGCTCGCCTCGATCCTGTTCACGCCGTATCTCATCCGGGTGTTCACCCGGCAGGGTTTCGGGCAGGAGATCCGGCAGGAAGGTCCCCTGACACATCAGAGCAAGCGAGGTACCCCGACCATGGGTGGGGTAGCCATCCTGCTGGCGACCTGGAGCGGCTATCTGGTCGCGCACCTGACCGTTACCCGGCACGGCATCACCGCATCAGGGCTGCTGGTGCTGCTACTCACCACGGTGCTGGGAGTAGTGGGCTTCGTGGACGATCTGATCAAGATTCGCCGGCAGCGCAACCTCGGATTGAACAAGACCGCCAAGCTCGTCGGGCAGCTGGTGGCCGCGGTGGTGTTCGGTGTCCTGGCCATGGGATTCCGGGACGGCGACGGCATCTCTCCGGCGTCGATTCACCTGTCCTTCGTGCGCGACGTGGCGGTGGTGTCGTTCGGTGTCGCCGGCTTTGTGATCTTCAGCTACCTGCTGGTGTCTGCCTGGTCTAATGCGGTCAACCTGGCCGATGGCCTGGACGGGTTGGCGGCTGGCGCCGCGGCGATGGTGCTGATGACCTACGTCATCATCTCGTTCTGGCAGAACACCCAGGATTGCACCATCCAGGCGGTTCCCGGCTGCTATACCGTGCGTGACCCGCTTGACGTGGCCGTGGTGGCCGCTGCTGCGGTGGGTGGCTGCACCGGCTTCCTCTGGTGGAACGCCCCGCCGGCGAAGATCTTCATGGGTGATACCGGGTCGCTGGCGATTGGCGGCCTGCTGGCTGGGCTGTCGGTGGTGACCCGGACCGAGCTGCTGCTCGTCGTCATCGGCGGCCTGTTCGTGGTTGAGGCGATGTCCGTGGTGATCCAGGTGGCGGTGTTCCGCACCACCCGGCGCCGGCCGTTCCGGATGGCGCCATTCCATCACCACTTCGAGCTCGCCGGATGGCCCGAGACCACCGTGATCATCCGGTTCTGGTTACTCGCGGCGATCTGCTGCGCGCTGGGCGCCGGAGTGTTCTATAGCGAGTGGCTGACCGCTGCGGGCGGATGAGCCCGCGGTCGGATGACAGGGATGGCACGGTTGCGCGGAGTTGCCGATCTGGTGGGGGCCCGGGTGCTGGTGACCGGGGCGCGGGTCACGGGAATGTCTGCGGCGCGGTTCCTGGTTGACATCGGGGCGCAGGTCACCGTCACCGACTCAGCGCCCAACCAGCTGCAGGCCCTGGCGGCGACGCCACTGAACGGCGCGGTGCAGCTGGTCGCCGACCTGGCGGCCCCACCGCCGGGCACCGACCTGGTCGTGACCAGTCCCGGCTTGCGGCCCGACGCGCCGGTGCTGGTGGCCGCGCACCGTGCCGGCGTGCCGGTGATCGGCGATGTGACGCTGGCCCGCTGGGTGGATCTGGCGCGCTCCGGGCAGCGGGCTGGGCCTGGTCAGACAGCAGCCGAGTGGCTGGTCGTCACCGGCACCAACGGCAAGACCACCACGGTGGGCATGCTCGAATCGATCTTGCGTGCGGCTGGGGTCGACGCGATCGCCTGCGGCAATATCGGTTTGCCGGTACTCGACGCGGTGCGGGCGGGTCATCGGGTGCTCGCGGTGGAGCTGTCCTCCTTCCAGCTGCACCACTCGCCGGGCCTGGCCCCGCGCGCCGCCGTGGTGCTCAACGTCTCCGCCGATCACCTCGACTGGCATGGCTGCCTGGAACGGTATGCCGCGGCCAAGGGCAGCGTGTACGCAGCGGGCACCACCGCGGTGTTCAACGCCGATGACGAGTGGTCGACGCGGCTGGCTACCGGGCATCGCGGGGTAGCGTTCACCGCCGCCGAACCGGCGGCGGGCCAACTGGGATTGGTGCGGGAGCAGCTCGTCGACCGTGCCTTCGGTGACGTCACCGGCGGGGGCACGGTACTCGCCCCGGCCTGCGACGTCCGCCCGGCCGGGCGGCACAACCTCAGCAACGCGCTGGCCGCCGCAGCACTGGCGCGTTGCATCGGAGTCGAACCCGCAGCGGTCGCCGAGGGTTTGCGAGCCTTTGTGCCTCGCGAGCATCGCGGTGCACCGGTCGGCGAGCACGCCGGCGTGTGCTACGTCGATGACTCCAAAGCCACCAACCCGCATGCGGCGCGGGCCGCGCTGCTCTCCCATCACCGGGTGGTGTGGGTGGCCGGTGGCCTGCTCAAAGGTGTCGACGTGGACCAGCTGGTGATCGACACCCGGGACCGGCTGGTCGGCGCGGTGCTGCTCGGCGCGGACCGGGAAGTGATCGCGGCCGCGCTGGCGCGACACGCACCCAACCTCCCAGTACGGGTGGTGGGTTCGGGAGACGATGGTGCCATGACTGAGGTGGTGGCAGCCGCAGCGGAGTTGGCCAACCCGGGTGATGTGGTGCTGCTGGCTCCGGCAGGGGCGTCGATGGACATGTTCACCGACTACGGGCATCGTGGCCGGGCATTCGCCGCTGCCGTCGCCGCGCTCGCGCCGGCCCGGTGAGAAGCTCCGCCCGCCCGGGTACCTCGACGACCCGTTTACCGTCGCCTCGCCAGCCTCCGGGCCGGACCCCAGGCCGGCAGCCGGCCGGCCGCTCGGTGGTGGCGTCGTGGGCAGTGGCCAGGGACCGGCTCACCGCCTGGCTGGCGCGGCCGCTTACCTCGCTGCATCTGGTCGTCGGCGTGTTCGGCCTGCTGACCCTGTTCGGTCTGGTGATGGTGCTCTCGGCGTCCAACGTGGAGTCCTACACCAAGGACGGGTCCTCGTACGCGGTGTTCGCCCAGCAGCTGGCCTACTGCGGGGTCGGGCTGGTGCTGTTCTGGTTGGGCCTGCGGCTGCCGGTACGGATGCTGCGCGGCACCAGCGGCCTGTTCCTGCTGGTGTGCGTGGCGCTGCTGGTCATCGTGCTCAGCCCGTTGGGTGCCCAGATCAACGGCGCGCAGAAGTGGCTGCGGCTGGGTCCGCTCTCCCTGCAGCCCTCCGAACCCGCGAAGCTCGCCCTAGCCCTGTGGGGCGCTCACGTGCTGGTCACCAAGCGGGCGTTGCTGCACCAATGGCGGCACCTGCTGGTGCCGCTGGTTCCGATGGCCGTCGCGATCTTCGCGCTGGTGATGCTGCAGCCGGACCTGGGTACCACCATCACGCTGGCTATCGTGCTGCTGGCGTTGCTGTGGTTCGGAGGCGCCCCGGGTGAGCTGTTCGGGGCCATCGCGATCGCGGCGGTGGCGGGGGCGGTCGCCATGGCCGGTATCGCCGGCTATCGATCGGCCCGGATCGAGTCCTTCCTGCACCCGTTCGCCGACCCTCAGGGCGCGGCATACCAGGGCCGCCAGGCCCTGTTTTCGCTCGCGGACGGCGGCTTGTGGGGAGTCGGCCTAGGGCAGGGCAGCGCAAAATGGGACTACCTACCCAACGCGCACAATGACTTCATCTTCGCCATCATCGGGGAAGAGCTGGGTTTTGTCGGTTGCCTGGTGGTGCTCCTGTTGTTCGGCACGCTCGCCTACGTGGGAATCCGGATCGCCGCCCGCAACACCGACCCGTGGATCAAGCTGGTCTCCGCGACGGTGACCACCTGGCTGGTCGGCCAGGCCGCGATCAACATCGGGTACGTGGTCGGCTTGCTGCCGATCACCGGGATCCCGTTGCCGCTGATCTCCTCCGGCGGCACCTCAATGGCCCTGACGATGCTGGCGTTCGGGCTGCTGGCGAACTTCGCGCGGCACGAACCGCAGGCGGTGGCTGCGCTGCGCCAGGAGCCCATCCTTGCCAAGCCGCAACGTGGTCTGGGACACGGCCTGCTGCGGGTACTACGGCTGCGTCCACCGGTGCCCTACAGTGCGGACCGGGGAAGGTGATATTCGCAGTGACTGCTGCCACTGGACCGCCCGCGCTGCCACTGCCGTTGGCCCGCCCGCACTTGATCGGGGTCGGTGGCGCTGGGATGAGCGGGGTAGCCCGGATTGTGCTGGCCCGCGGTGGCGCGGTATCCGGCTCGGACGCCAAGGATTCAGCCGCGTTGCGCGTCTTGCGGGAGCTGGGCGCCAAGGTCGCGGTCGGTCACGCCGCGGCCAACCTCGACCAGCTCGGCGCCGACCCCACCGCGGTCATCAGCACCAAGGCGGTGCACCAGAGCGACCCGCACAACCCGGAGCTCGTCGAGGCGGCCCGGCGCGGCATTCCCGTGATCCACCGTTCCGTGGCACTCGCGGCCCTGATGAGTGGGTACCGGGTGGCCTGTATCACCGGGACCGCAGGCAAGACGTCCACCACGTCGATGCTCGCTGTGGCGTTGCGCAGCTGCGGCGCGGACCCGTCCTACCTCATCGGTGGCGAGCTGGCCGATTCAGGCTCCGGCGCGCACCACGGTAGCGGCAAGATCTTCGTGGCCGAGGCCGACGAGAGTGACGGCACGTTCCTGGCCTACTCGCCTGACGTGGCTGTAGTGACCAATGTCGAGGCGGATCACCTGGACCACCACGGCACCGTCGAGGCCTACACCGCAACCTTTGACGCCTTCGTAGCCCGGATCCGTCCGGGAGGAGTGTTGATCGCCAATGCGGACGATCCCGGCTCGGCCGCACTGGCTGACCGGGCCGCCGCCCGTGGCATCCGAGTTCGCCGCTACGGTGCCTCGGCTGCCGCTGGGGATGGCGCGGCGGCCGATGCGAAGCTGCTGTCTTACACGCCTGATGGCGGCCGGGGACACGCCACCGTAGCGCTGACCGAGCCCGCTGGTGCCGCGCGCCAGGTGCAGCTCGACATTGCGTTGCCCGGCCCGCACATGGCCGCCAATGCCGTTGCGGCCCTGCTGGCGGGGCTGGAGTTGGGTCTGCCCCTGCCTGGGCTGGTGGCGGGTCTGGCCGGCTTCCGCGGAGTCCGCCGCCGGTTCGAACTCCGGGGTCAGGTGGCCGGGACGCGGATCTACGACGACTATGCCCATCACCCGACGAAAGTGGCGGCCGCCTTGCGGGGAGCTCGTCAGGTGGTGGGGCAGGGACGGCTGCTGGTTGCCTTCCAGCCGCACCTGTACTCCCGTACCCGGGATTTCGCCGTTGCGTTCGGTGCCGCGCTCGCGCTGGCCGATGTGGTGTTGCTGCTCGACGTCTACCCAGCCCGCGAAGACCCCATACCCGGTGTCACCGGAGCCTTGGTCGCGCAGGCCGTGCCGTTGCCCGCGGGCTGTGTGCACTACGAGCCGTGCTGGGCCGCCGTGCCCGCGCGGCTGGCTGAGCTGGTCCGGCCCGGCGACGTGGTGATCACCATGGGAGCCGGCGATGTGACTGCGCTCGGTCCGCAGCTGATCGCCGAACTGGAGCGCCGGTGGTGTACCACGGCTGGCGTTGCCGCCCTGGGGCTGCCGTGAGCGCCCCCCGCGGTCCTTCGATCGCCGGCTCAGCCGGTGGCAGCCGGTCCCGGCGGGACATCCCGCGACCGTCAGCGCGCAGCCGGCAGCGGATCCATCCGCGTCGAACCGAACCACATGATCGCCGTACCGCCCGAATAAACCGCGCTGACGGCGCCGATCTCTTCCCCGGTGACGAGCACAATGATTCGGGCATGGTGCGTGACACCACTACCGAGGTGGCCACACCGCGGCCGGCCCGACGCTGGCTGGCCTGGTTGGCGGGCGGGATGGCGGTGCTCGCCGTGGCTGGTGGCCTTGCCTGGGTATTACTGGGCAGTTCCCTGTTCGATGCCCGGTTGGTGCAGGTGGTCGGCACCAAAGAGCTACCCGCCGACGTGGTGCGCACGGTGGCGGCGGTACCACTGGGCACGCCCATGCTGCGGCTGGACACCAACGCGATCGCCACCCGGGTAGCTGCGCTACCACGGGTCGCCGGCGTGCAGGTGCGGTGCGACCTGGACGGTACGGTGCTGGTCGAAGTCACCGAACGGGCTCCGGTGGCGGTCGTCCGCCGCGGCAGCGGCGTGCACCTGATCGACGCCACCGGTACTGACTACGCGACCGTCCCCGCCGGGCCGCCCGGGCTGCCCGAGCTGCAAGTACCCAAGGTCGGGCCCCGGAACGCCACCACGGCAGCCGCCCTGACCGTGTTGAACGCGTTGCCTGGCTGGCTGCGGGTCCAGGTGCGCTCGGTCGCCGCGACGTCCCCTACCGATGTCGTGCTGCACCTGGACAACGGGCGGGGAGGTACCTCGCGGGAAGTCCGCTGGGGTGATGCCGGGCAGGGAGATCGCAAAGTGGCTGTGCTGGGTCCGCTGCTCACCCAACCCGGCAAAATCTACGACGTCTCCAGCCCTGCGCTACCCACCATCGCTTGAGCATCCTGTTCTAGCCGGACTCATGGATGCTTGCGCACCTTCATCCCGCTCGTGGGGGTCTTACGGATGCTGTGCACCTTCTGGGCAAGGGGAAAGGCCGATGCACGTATCGGCGCAGACATTCGCGTTCTGGATCGCCGGCTTGCGCGGCGTGCCTGCTGGACCCTGCCGGTGGCGATGCCTACCGTCGCCGGAAAGGTGAGCTGACATAACTCTAATCCTTGAGCTGAGGTTGAGAGTTATGCCACGCCGAGGGAAGCACGAGTGGTCGGCTTGTGCTGGCAGCGACGAGGAAGGCCGCACGAGATGAATAGCGAAGGCGCGCCCGAATGACGCCCGCGCACAACTATCTCGCCGTCATCAAGGTCGCCGGGATCGGCGGCGGTGGCGTCAACGCGGTCAACCGCATGATTGAAGTGGGCCTGCACGGTGTCGAGTTCATTGCGGTGAACACCGATGCGCAGGCGCTGCTGATGTCAGACGCCGACGTCAAGCTCGACATCGGGCGCGAGCTCACCCGAGGACTCGGCGCCGGAGCGAACCCCGAGGTCGGTCGGAAAGCGGCTGAAGATCACCGTGCCGAGATCGAGGAGGTGCTCAAAGGGGCTGACATGGTGTTCGTCACCGCTGGCGAAGGCGGCGGCACCGGCACCGGTGGGGCACCAGTGGTGGCCAACATTGCCCGCAAACAGGGTGCGCTGACCATAGGGGTGGTCACCCGGCCCTTCACCTTCGAGGGTAAGCGCCGAGCCAATCAGGCCGAGGAGGGCATCGCCGAGCTGCGCAACGAGTGCGACACGCTGATCGTCATCCCGAATGATCGGCTACTGCAGCTCGGTGACGTGAACGTCAGCCTGATGGACGCCTTCCGCTCCGCCGATGAGGTGCTGCTGTCCGGGGTTCAGGGCATCACCGATCTCATCACCACTCCAGGCTTGATCAACCTGGATTTCGCCGACGTGAAAAGCGTGATGTCGGGGGCGGGAAGCGCGCTGATGGGCATCGGTTCGGCCAGAGGCGAGGGCAGATCGGTGCAGGCCGCTGAGAAGGCCATCAACTCGCCGCTGCTCGAAGCGTCGATGGAAGGCGCGCACGGTGTGTTGCTGTCGATTGCGGGTGGCTCGGACTTGGGTCTGTTCGAGATCAACGAGGCTGCGTCCCTGGTCCAGGAAGCCGCGCATCCCGATGCGAACATCATCTTCGGCACCGTGATCGATGACTCGCTTGGTGATGAGGTACGGATCACGGTGATCGCCGCCGGCTTCGACTCGGGCATGCCGTCCTACAAGAAACTGGATCCCAAGAAGCTGGACACTCGACCGGTGGCCGCGCGGGCAGTCGCCAGCGGCCAGGCCGGTATGGTGCCCCGACCGCTGGACATGTCGGCCTCTGCGCCCCTGGCGGGATCATCTACCGTGCCGAAGCCAGCCGCCGCACCGGCCCGTCCTGCCGCCGCGCAGCCCAATTCACCCAGCTGGCAACAAGCCACTGGAGGGTGGAAGCCAAGCCGCGCAGTACCCGTAACGGACGA
>DASQVU010000198.1:0-3628 GCA_035640615.1 Pseudonocardiaceae bacterium | reverse complement strand
CTGGTGCCACCACCCGGATTCCCGGCCAGCGAGGTCGACGCGGCCCTGCGTGCTGGGGTCATCGCGGCGCTGCGCCACGCGCGCTGGTTGCCCACCGCCGCCGGCGGGCTGGTCGCGCCGGCCGGGGCCGTGGTGCTCGATGTGCCACTACCGGAGCTGGCCGGCCTTCTTGCCGACGTCATGCCCGATCTGCTCGACGCCGAGCTGGCTGCTCCCATGCACACCCCCGCGCTGGCCGCGCTCGGGGTGCCCCGCCTGGGCGCGGCCGCCATCACCGAGTTGCTGGCCGGGTTGGACCGGCCCCCGGCGTGGTGGCAGCACTGCTATGCGGCGTTGACCCCATTGCTCGAAACCGATCCGGCGGCCCGGGAGGAACTTGGCGCGCTGCCGGTCCCGCTGGCCGACGGCCGTACCGTCACCGGCCCGGCTGGTGTGCTGCTGGGCGACGTCGCGGGCGTCGTGGCCGGTGACCGCATGGGCGAGCTGCGGTTGGTGCATCCCGAGGCTGTGCATCCGCTGCTGGAGCGGTTGGGTGCCCGCCGGGTGGGCCCTGCCGAACTGCTTGATGCGCTGCGCCCCGCCATCGAACGCAGCGTCGATGACGCAGAGGATGGCCTGGACTTGACCGGCCTGGCTCACGCGGTGCTGTCGCTGGCCAGCCGGTTGGCTGAACCGGCCGGCACCAGACCGTGGCTGGGCGCGCTGGCCCTACCGGCCGGCGACGGCGCCCCGCGACGTGCCGACGAGCTGGTGCTACCTGGCGGGGCGCTGCGCGACGTGCTGGCGGCGGACGCGCCGCTGGGTGTGCTTGATGCCGGCTTCGCTGCCGGGCACCCCGCCGAGGCGCTGCGCGCGGTTGGGGTGCTGGACTCGTTCGCGGTCCTCGATGAGCCCCACCCAGATGGCCCAGACCACGATCTGGATGCCGAAGAGCAGTGGTGGAACTGGGTGCTCGATACCGAAGGCGACCCGCCCGTACGGTTACTCGCGGTCCGCGACCTCGACCTCGTCGACGAGACGCGCTGGCCGGCGGCGCTGCACAGGATCGCCGCCGACCCCGCTGGCCTGGCCGCGCTACGCGCACCTGGTGGCTACACCGGGTGGTGGCTGGCTCGCTACGCCCGCTTAGGCGGCCAACCGCCGACGCATTGGCGGCTGCCCGACGCTGCTGAGCTGGAAGGTCTCTACGATCTGGTACCAGTGCTCGGCACGGACCACGCGCTACTGGCCGCCGCTGGGGTGCGCACCGGCTTAACCATCACCAGCGCTGAGGACGCCGCTGACCTGCTGGCCCGGCTGGCGGACCCGGCCCGAGTGGTCATCCCCGCAGTGGTCAACGCTGCGCACGCCGCGCTGGCCGGCGCGGACCTCGACCCGGCGGACGTGGAACCCCCCGCTCGGGTGCGGGTGGTGACCGGCGAGGTGGTCGACGCCGACCGCGCGGCGGTACTTGACGCGCCGTGGCTGGCCGCGGTGCTCCCCGCGGGCCAGCTGGTGTCCGGCGGCGACCCGCTGGCGCTAGCCGATCTGCTGGATCTGCCGCTGGCCTCCGAGCAGGTGGCACCCGAGCTGCTCGACACCAGTGCCGGGCGCACCGTGCGGTGGGCCGAACTGGTGGAGGTGGTCGCGGTGTGCGCCGCCACCGGTCTCGCTGTGCCACCGGGCACGTTGCAGCTGCACGAGCAGCTGCTCGTCCGGCACGACGGCGCTGAGCACTCGGTGCCGTTCTGGGTCACCCCGGACGGCACGGTGCACGCCATCGATCCGGTGCGCGCGCTGCTCACACGTGCAAGCCCTCTTGTGCACCCCGCGAGCCCCGTTGGGCTGCGCGCCGCTGCCAGTGGATCATCATGAAACCCGTGAGACCGAGTAACCCGCCGGTCAGGCAAGCCCAGAACCAGCCTGCCGGCCCACCGGAAACCAGCAGTACTGCTGCCGCGGCGAACCAGGCAACGGTGCCGACGCCGACCGCCGGCCGCGGGTCGGCGAGGCCACGGGGAAGCACCCCCAGCACGCTACCGCGTGCTGCTGGAAATCGTGTGTGCCCTAACGCCTAAGCTCGCGCTATGGATGGCCTGGCCAGCCGGCTCCGGCTCGCCGTGGTTCGGCTCAATCGGCGGCTACGGGCTCAGCGCGACATCGAGGCGGTGGTTACCCTCACCCAGCTGTCTGCGATGGCTTCGCTGTACCGGCATGGTCCGATGACCCCGGGTGAACTAGCTGCCCATGAGCGGGTGCAACCACCGTCGATGACCAGGGTCATCGCCGCGCTGGCCGAAGCGAAGTTCGTCGAGCGCAGCCCGCACCCCACTGATGGCCGGCAGACGGTGGTGGCGCTCACTGCGCTCGGCCGCGATTATGTGGACGCGGAGGTCAGCGCGCGGGAGCGCTGGCTCGATGCTCAGCTGGCCCAACTGAGCGCCGACGAGCGTGACGTGCTGAGCCGTGCGGTGGAGATCATCGATCGGATTGCAGGTCGCTGAACGGTCAACCGTGGTGGGCTGGGGACTCCTGCGGGTGGCCACCCATCATGCGCAGCATCGGTAGCCCGCCGGTACGGACGAACCGGATCACCAGTACCGCGGCAACGGCCAGGAAAGCGATGTTGAGCCAGCTGGTGTAGTTCCATGAGATGTCCTGGTGCACGACCTGCGCGCTGCGCTGCTGGGGGGATCAAACGGGCGACACCGAAGATCAGCTCGACCAGGTACCCGGCGGTGGCCATTGCGGTGAAGAAGGTGCCCAGCAGGAACAGCGCCATGCGAATGCCGTCGTAGCGGCGGTAGATGTTCAGGATCGGAATAATGAGCAGATCCGCGAAGATGAACGCGACGACGCCGCCGAAGCTGATCCCGCCGTTTCACAGGACCGCGGCCAGCGGGATGTTGCCGATCGAGCAGACGAAGGTCAGCACCGCCACCAGCGGTCCGATGATCGGCCCCCACAGTGCCGCGGCGACCGGGTGGCCAGCGAAGAACAAGTGCTCGAAGGCGCTTTGCGGTACCCAGGCCGCGACCGCGCCGGCGATCAGTAGCCCGGCGACGATATCGCGCCACACGGCGACCCATTCCATGACGAAGATGTGGGATACCGCGGTGAACCCTTCCGGGAAGACAAGCGCTGCCACAACGACCCTTCCCGCTGGACAGACATGTCCATCGCGGCGTGGCCTTCCATCGAACCGGCCAGGCCCTTCTCAGCCTGCTGGTGGGCGGCGCGAACCAGCTTGGCGCGCAGCAGCAGCCGGAACAGCACAGCGAGCACCACGATCATGATGGGCCCACCCACGAACTCCGCCACGGTCAACTGCCAGCCCAATAGCAGCGCCAGGATCATGCCCATCTCGATGACCAGGTTGATCGAGGCGATGTCAAAGGCCATTGCGGCCGTGAAGTTCGCGCCCTCGCGGAACAGCGAACGGGCCAGGGCGACCGCCGCGTAGGAGCACGATGATGACGCCGCGCCGAAGCCCGATGCGATCAGCAGCGCGCGCGGCGAATCGGATCCGAGTAGCCGCACCACTGTCGCCGGTGGACCACCGCTTGCACCACCGACGCAACGATGAACCCGAGGATCAATGCCCACAGGATCTCCTAGGCCATCGACCCCGCCAACCCCAACGCGCGCC
>DASQVU010000197.1:0-3563 GCA_035640615.1 Pseudonocardiaceae bacterium | reverse complement strand
TGGCCGCTGGTGTGGTGCACCCGGTGGACGACCCGCCCGGCGCCATCCCGCCCGACGACCTGCCCGCCACCGCTTTGGACCACGAAGAGTGGCTATGGGCAGTGGAGGCGCTGGCCCGCGGTGGCCCTGGAGCTCGCGCGTCCGCCGAAGACCTGGCCCGGTGCACGGCAGGCGCCAGTGACAACGGTGACGACAGCGACGACGTTGACGTGCTGGCTGACTGGTTCCGTCCAGTGGTCGAGCTGTGGCAGCTACTGGGCGCGCTCGATGACCGCGAGCGGCTCACCGCGCTGGGTTGGTGGGGCCTGCCCGAAGCGCTCATCCGCGCGTGGTCTTCACCCGTGTCACCTGATCCAGCAGGCTCCGGGGGGTTACGACGGGTCGAATGACCCTGCTGAATGCGCTTGACCCAATCAGTACCGCCAGCGGTGGGCGGCCACGATGTCATCGAGTGTCCGCTCGGCGGCCCATGCCGCATCCGACCGGCGGACCGCAACGAACGCGCCGAGCAATTGCTCGCCGAGCACTGCCGCAATCCGCTTGTTCGAGGTGAGCGCCTCTTCCTGCTCAGCCGGTGTGGTGGGCAGGCGGATGATCCCGCGGGCGGCCCGGTCCTGCTCGCTCCACCCACCTGGATCGGCCTGGATCGGCTCACCGGGATCAGCGCCGTCACGCAGCCCGGCCAGGCCGGCCGCGATCACTGCAGCCAGTGCGAGGTACGGGTTGGCGGAGGCATCGGAGACCTTGAGTTCGACATTGGCGTGGTTGGCGCCGAGCAGTTCGGAGCCGAGGACATAACGCAGTGGTGCCTCCCGGTTCTCCACCCCCCAGAACTGGAAGGCGCTGGAGAAATAACCGGGCCGCAGCCGGGCCAGCGACGGCACGCTCGGTGCGGTGATCGCCGCCAGCGCCCTCAAGTCGCGAAGCAGCCCTCCCAGCCAACCCGCACCTTCCGCGGCTGGGCGATCGGCAGCACCGCCACTGCTGGCTAGCAGGTTACGGCCGTCTCGCCAGACCGAGGTATGCAAGTGCCAGCCGTTGCCCACCCCTGCCGCGGTGAACAGCGGCGCGAAGCAGGCGCGCAGACCGTGTGCCCGGGCCGCGGCATGGATGGTCTGCCGGGTCAGCAACTGCCGGTCAGCGGCGGTCATCGGGTCAGACGCGACGATGCTGAGTTCCACCTGGGCCGGCCCGTACTCCGCGTGCAGCTGATTGACCGGTACGCCGTTGGCCGCGAGGTCGGCCAGCAGATCGCCGACGAACTCATCCACCGCCAGCAATGCATACGGGCTGTAGGCAGGAGCCTGGTAAGCCAACCGAGGTGGCGCACCGTCGCTGCCGTCGCTGGCCGTAGTGAGCACGAACTCCGTCTCGTAGCCGGCTCTGATCTGCCGGCCCTCCGCAGCCGCGGCCTCGACTTGCGCTTCGAGAACCGATCGCGGGTCGTATGGCCACGGCGAGCCATCCACGGCAACGAGCCAGCCAGGCGACCAGGCCAGCGCAGGCTGACCCGCGAGCCGGGTGAAACCACGCAGGTCCGGTATCAGCCGGACGTCACCGGATGGGGTGGATAGGCCCTCGTGGGCGTAGGTGATGTTGTCGTGAGTGTCGAACACCGCGGATACGGTGGAGACGCCGATCCCGCGTTCGGCGACTTGTGGCAGCGAGCCGACCGGGACGGTCCGGGAGCGAGGTATCCCGTTGTAATCCACCCAGGCGATGGTGACCCCGGCGACACCACCCGCCGCCAGATCCACTGCCAGCGCTGATGCATCCACCATGTCCGTTGCCTCCTGGCCTCTTGGCCGCTGCCGGCTATACCCGATCATGCTCGCGGTCAGGCTAGCGCGCAGCGACGACCGCCAGAGCAACGGCAACAATGCCCGCGGCCTCCAGCGGATGCGGCAGCTGGCGCAGGACCAGGAACCCAACGACCGACGCCGCCGCCGGCAACAGCCCGAGCAGGAGGGCGAACTGAGAATGATCGATACGGCGTAGCACCACCTGGTCCAGGGCGTAGGGCAGCACCGTGGACAGCATCCCGACACCGGCGGCCAGCAGCAGCAAGTTCGGTGAGCGCCAGGCCGGACCCGTCACAGCAGCCAGCGGGCAAAGCAGCACCACAGTGAGAGCGAAACCAACCGCCATGTCATCCAAGCCGTTGCCACCGCGAGCCACCCGCTTGCCGAGCACGATGTAGCCCGCCCACATCAGCGCGGCCAGTAGTGCCAGCAGCAACCCAGTACGGCTACCGGCCAGCCGGACATCGGCGATCAGCGCCACCCCGGTCGCCGCCAGCAGTAGCGCCGCTATGTCACGAACGGACCGCAAGCCCAGCGCGGCCACCACAACTGGACCGCAGAACTCCACCGCGACCGCAGTACCGAGCGGCAGGCGGGCGATCGCCTCGTAGAATGCGACGTTCATCACTCCAGTGACCAACCCGAAGCCGCCCGCCAGAACCAGCCGCCGGCCACGCCAGGCCGCGCTTTCTGGTCGCCGCCAGGCCAGCAGGGCCAGCGCGGCGACCAGCATCCGCAACCACGCCACTCCTGCTGGGGTAAGAGGTTCGAACAGCACCACGGCAAGCGCGGCACCGACGTACATCGAGCACCCGCTGGCTACAAACAGCAGTGGTGCGGGTACATCCCGATGTACCCGGTTGAGCACCGTGCCCATCCATCCAATCCTGACTCACTCTTGCGCACTGGCGCTCCGGAGTGCGGTACTAGCTCCGAACACGAAACGACTCATCGGGAACACATCAAGCACCGCGATCGTCTGCAACAGTGGAGCCCTGGGATTCGACGTCCGCGTTGACGGGTATCTCCGGGATGCTCCAGCCGGTTCGACCCGGTCTGGTCGCACTGACTGGCCTGGACGGAGGGATGAAGTCATGACCCGCACGCTTGCCCGCCCTGAGTTGACCGCTTCCGACCGTTGCGATCGGTGCGGCGCCGCCGCACGCGTCCGGGCAGTCCTGCCGTCCGGCGGCGAACTGCTGTTCTGCGATCACCACGCCCGGCAGCATTCGCCGGCGCTACGGGAACTCTCAGCGGACATCCAGGCCAGCGAGGCCTAGCTATCGTGGCCCTGAGCAGGTCCTACTGGGAACGTAAGTAGGTGATGCGCTGCTCGAGTTGCTCCACCGTGGCCATCGCCGTAGGCGGACCGCCGCACGCTGCGCGAACCTCCTGGTGGATAGCCCCGTGCGGCCGGCCGGTGCGGTGATGCGCGACCGCAACCAGCGTGTTGAGCTCTTTGCGTAGGTCGCGGAGGCGTTCCCGCAACGTCGGAGTCCGGGTGTCCGCGGGCGTGGGTGAACCTGCCCGCACCGTCGCTCGGGCGAGTTGCTGTTGCTGGCGCCGCCGCAGCAGAGCTCGCATCTGATCGGGTTCCAGCAGACCCGGCAGCCCAAGGTAATCCTGCTCGTCCTCGGTAGTCGCGAATGCTGCCGTGCCGAAGGAAGCGCCGTCGTAGATCACCTGGTCTAGCTCCGCGCTGGCGCCTAGCGCGGTGAACCCACGTTCCTGCTCACCGGGTTCGTCGCGCTGCGCGTTGGC
>DASQVU010000196.1:0-3437 GCA_035640615.1 Pseudonocardiaceae bacterium | reverse complement strand
AGGCAGTAGATGACGGCGTTTTTCCACCACAGGTCCGAAGTGCGGGTCAGCCTCATGCCACAGCCTTTACCCGAGCGCAGAGCCGAGCGCCAGGTGAGGCCGTCCTCCGCTACGGCAGTGGGGGTGCGGGCGCTGCTGGTTCACTGGTCACGTGCACGAGACGCCGGCTGACCTCACCGCGCTGCAAGACCTCCTCGACCGCAGCTACGCGGCTGCTGGGCGGCACCTGCTCAGCATTATCACCCCGCAGCGGCGGCTGAGTGCTGAGCAGGTCGCCGATCGCCTGACCGGGATGTGCCTGCTGGCGTTGGCGACCGTCACCGCCGATGGGCGACCAATCGTCGGGCCGGTGGACGGCATCTTCTTTCGCGGCGCTTTCCACTTCGGTTCGGCACCGGATTCGCTGCGCTTCCGGCACATCAGAAGGCGACCGCATGTCAGTGCGACTCACTTGCCCGGGGAAGAACTCGCCGTGACCATGCACGGTCGCGCCCTGCCTATCGACATCCATAGCGACGCAGAAGCTCAGCTGCGACAGACCCTGCTTGACGTTTACGTGCCACGCTATGGACCGCAATGGGAAGAGTTCCTCGACTCCGGCCCGGTCTATGCGCGTATCCATGCCGACCGGATGTTCACCTTCCACATGACACCCACCAGCGAGGCGAGCTGACGGCAGATCCCGCTGAGGCGCGAACAGCGAGCCCGGGGGCGAACTGCCGGTTCCGTTCAGCCGCCCCCGGCTTGGCCAAAGGTGCATAAGCATCCATAAGACCCTCGGGATCGTCGAAAAAAGTGCACAAGCATCCATAAGTCCCCGATCCCTGCAGGCGCGAAGTCGCCGGTTCAGTTGGAGCGGATGGTGAGGGACTGGGACATTGTGCCGATGGGCCCGTGCATGTCGTGGATGACGCTACTGGTCAGTCCCAGTCCTGCGGGACCGAACGAGACGGTGGTGTCGAAGCCGATCCACTCACCGCGTGGTTGGGCGAAGAGGTGGGCGGTCAAGTCGATGTTGGGGAAGGCGACGTTGCGTGGACTGACCCGCACGGTCATGCCGTTGGCGATGTCGAACAGACCTGCAGCACTGGCGACCTGACTGACTTCCTCATCCTGAATGAGGGGCAGTGGCGTGCGCACCCAGAACGATGCCCGTCCGGGCTGTGTCTGTGCTCGGCGGACCTCCGCCGAGGCGATGAACCCGCCTGGCCACACCGTCGAGGGGTTCCAGGCGGGCATGTCTCGTGGTGGGGGGATGCGTGGGAGCGACGTAGCCGCGAGATGGGTGGTGTCGGCAGATTGCATGAGCCACGCTCGCAGGAGTATGGCGGCGCGCCCGTTGTATCCGAGGCTGGCCTCGACGAGTTCGATGGTGCGTCCGGGCCGGATGACCGTGACGACGGTTTCGACCATGTCGAGGGGGATCGTGCCGAGGATGTCGTAGGACAGGCGGCCGACTACCAGGCAATCGCTGCGGCGCGCGTCGCGGTCACGCTCGACGGCATGTGCCAGTAGGCCGAGGGCGGGGGCGATGTGTTGCTTGTCGGGGTCCCATGCCCCGCTGACGTGGCCGGTCGGCCGGAAAGTCGACTCACCGGTGCGCTGGAAGTAGGCCAACTTTTGTCTCCTCCCGATGACCTCATCGGCCACCACGGACTGCGCTCGGCTCAAACAGAGATCGAACCGACCGAAGGCTCATCCAGCAGGGCGGTCTGCTCGGCGAGGTGTGCCGGTGCATAAAGCTGCAGTACCCGGCGATGGCCGTGCCGACCTGGATGATGCTGGTATCCCAAGCAGGTGGCCGGCGACGGTCAACGCGGACGAGGTGCCCGCCTAACGGCACCAAATGATGTTGTGCGGGCGCCTCGCTGTCATCGAACCCGGGTAGGTTGGCTGGCCGCAGCTGCTACTGAGCCCGCTGCCGTTGCTGAGCCACCATGAGGGCGAAGGGGTTCCCCTCTGAGTCACGGCAGATCGCCCACGGCGGTCGCGGATGAATGACCGAGCCGCCCAGCTCCTCCACTCGCCGTAATGCCACCGACAGGTCGGGCACGGAAAAGTAGGGCAGCGAGAAGCGGTCCCCCGGCCCTGCACCGCGGCGGTGAACTCCGAGTTCGGTCTGGCCTGAATGCGTCTGCCAGCCCTCACCCTCGCCTGCCTCGCGTTCCTGGAGGTCAACGCCCAGCACACCGACCCAGAAGCGCAGGGCTTGCTCGGGGTCATCGGCAGGAAACTCCACCAGCGCGATCGGATGTCGCGCCACCGCGTCAAGACTCATACCCGCAGGGTAGTAACTCTCGATCACCCCTGCCCGAATCCGGCAGTCCGAGTCCGTGGGTACATACCTACAGTGCTGGCCTGCCATTAACCGCACACAATAATTGGTAACCAATGGCTCTCATTTTCTGGCCCTGGGCGAGGATGGTCTGTGCAGCTGAGGACCAGCGAAAGAAGGTCTGGTGATGATCACCTGCCCAGCACATCTGTCACCGCGGGCCACAACACACTGACGCAGCACCTCACGTCCCCGACCCGGAGCCATCCCATGGTCACCAGCCAGCCCCCTTCACCATCCCTCGCCGGGCGCCCCGACCACGGGTTGTTGGCGTTGACCGTTGGCCAGAATGGTGGTGCGCGGATCGTCGATGTCAGCGGGCGCCAGGTGTTGCTGCGCGGGGTCAATGTCAACCAGCTCATCGACTATTACGCCCACGATCCAGCGCTGCCGACAGTCCAACCACTGTCGGAGGCCGACTTCGCGGACATGGCTCGGATGGGTTTTAACGTGGTCCGCCTGGGGGTGAGTTGGTCGCGGTTGGAGCCCTCGCCCGGGACATTCGACGACGGTTACGTTGGGCAGATCCGCCAAGCCGTGGGGTGGGCCACCCGCCACGGGCTCTACACGGTCTTGGACATGCATCAAGACGCCTGGGCAAAGTTCGTGGCTTCGCCCCCGGGTGTGGTGTGCCCGCCCGGGTTGAGCCCAGCGATCGGGTGGGATGGCGCGCCGGCCTGGGCGACCCTGCTGGATGGCATGACCACTTGCCGTGGCGCGGTGCGTGAGGCCTCGCCCGCGGTCGTCCAGGCATTCACGAACTTCTACCTGGATCGTAACGGCATTCAGACCCGGCTGGTGCAGAGCTGGGCACACCTGGCCCGGGCATTCGCCGCCGACCCAGCGGTCGCCGGTTACGACCTGTTCAACGAGCCCAACCCCGGTAACTTCCAACAGACGACGTCCACGACTCGGCTGGCCGACTACTACCGTCGCACCATCGACGCCATCCGCTCCGCCGAATCCACAGTCCCCAACGGTTTTCACCACCTGGCGTTCGTCGAACCCAATCTGCTGTGGCCGGTCGTCGGCCCAGCGGCGGCGCCGCCACCGGGCTTCACCACCGACCCACTCATCGTGTTCGCCCCCCACTTGTACGCAG
>DASQVU010000195.1:0-8881 GCA_035640615.1 Pseudonocardiaceae bacterium | reverse complement strand
TGTGCTGATGTTCGTCGCGCTTGCTCAGGCGTGGAACATCATCGGCGGCTTCGCCGGGTACGCTGCTTCGGCCAGGTGGCCTTCTTCGGGATCGGCGGTTACACCACCGCGGTGCTGATGGAGCACGCGAACTGGTCGTTCTGGTGGGCAGTGCCGGTCTCCGCGCTCGGATGCGCGATGTTCGCGGCACTGATCGGGCTGCCATTGCTGCGGTTGCGGGGTCATTACTTCGCCATTGCCACACTCGGGGTGGCCGAGGGGATGCGGGAGGTGGTCACTAACCTGGGTTGGCTCACCGGCGGGGGAGCGGGCATTACCGTGCCGACGGTGGGTGGGCGGGGCACCGCGTGGCTCGGCAACGACGGCTTCTACCTGCTGTTCCTGGCGCTGGCCGGGTTGGCCATGGCGGTGGCCGCGCTGATCGCGCGCAGCCGGTTCGGCTACGGGCTGCGGGCGATCAACCAGGATGAGGACGCCGCGGCGGCGGCTGGGGTGAACACCACCCGCGCGAAGGTCCTGGCATTGACCGTCTCGGCGGCGCTGACCGCGCTGGTCGGCTCGGCGTATGCGTTTCAGCAGGTCACCATCTACCCGCAACGGCTGTTCGACGTAGATATCACAGTGCTCATGATTGTGATGGTGGTGATAGGTGGTGCGGGAACGGTGCTCGGGCCGCTGGTCGGCGCGGTCGGGCTGCAATTCGTCTCGGAGTACCTGCGCGCCCACTACCCGCAGGAGCACATCCTGGTGCTCGGCGCGGTGATCATTCTCGTGGTGCTGCTGTTCCCATCGGGTCTGGCTGGGCTGGCCGGGCGGTCGGGACTGCTCGATGCGATCCGGGCCTACCGGCTGTGACAGCACCTTCAGACACCCGGGCGATCATCCCGACGCCCATCCTGGAAACGCGCAGTCTGAGCCGCCGTTTCGGGGCGCTGCAGGCGTTGTCGGGGGTGTCGCTGTCGGTCCAGTCCGGCACGATCCTGGGCGTGATCGGGCCTAACGGCGCCGGCAAGTCCACCCTGATCAACCTGATCACCGGGCACTTGCGGCCGAGTGCCGGCACCGTATTCGTTGACGGCGTGGACGTGACGGGTGCGCCGCCATGGCGGGTGGCGCATGCTCGAGTGGCCCGGACCTTCCAGATCGTCAAGCCGTTTCGCGGCATGACCGTGCGGGAGAACGTGGCCGTCTCGGCGATGTACGGCGGTGCCCGCGGCGCGCCCAAGCGGGCGGCCTTTGAGCTAGCTGACGGCGTGCTTGAGCGGCTGGGCCTGACCGGGCTGGCGGCGCGCAGCCCGGCCGGGCTGTCCGTCGGTGATGCCCGACGGCTGGAGCTGGCCCGGGCGCTGGCCGCCCGGCCGCGGCTGCTGCTGCTCGATGAGGTGATGGCCGGGCTGCGGGCCGCGGAGATCGGATCCATGGTTGAGCTGATCCGTGGCTTGCGTGATGCCGAGGGTGTCACCGTGTTGGCCGTGGAACACGTGATCAAGGCGATCGTGGCGATCAGCGACAACATCTGCGTGCTGCACCACGGCGAGGTGCTGACCTGCGGGGCGCCGCAGGCGGTGCTGTCCGATCCGCGGGTGGTGCAGGCCTACCTCGGTGCCCGCTACGCGCAGCGGGACGGTGAGTCGTGACGCTGCTGGAGGTCACCGCACTGACGGCTGGGTACGGGCGGGTGGAGGTGCTGCACGGCATCGACGCCACGGTGGCCGGAAACGAGATCGTCGCGCTGGTCGGCGCCAACGGCGCCGGCAAGACCACCCTGCTGCGCAGCATCTCTGGGGAGGTTGTGGTCAGCGGTGGGCGGATCTGCTTCGCCGGCGCCGACATCACCGGGCGGCCGGTGGAGTCGGTGGTGCGGCGGGGGCTGGCGCACGTTCCCGAGGGCCGGCGGCTGTTCGCGGGGCTGTCCGTGCGCGACAACCTCCGGCTGGGTGGCTGGACCCGAGATAACGGGGCTCGGCGCAGCGCCGACCTCGACCCGGTGCTGGCCCTGTTCCCGCCGCTGGCCGCCCGGTTGGGTCAGGTTGCCGGCACGCTCTCCGGCGGCGAGCAGCAGATGTGCGCCATCGCCCGCGGCCTGATGAGCCACCCCAAACTGATCATGATCGATGAGCTGTCGCTGGGCCTGGCACCGGTGGTGGTCGACGAGATCCTGGCCCGGCTACCGGAGATCGCCGCTGCCGGAACCGCCGTGCTCCTGGTAGAGCAGGACGTCGACACCGCCCTGTCCGTATCCACCCGCGGCTACGTCTTGGAAACCGGCACCATCACCCTCTCCGGCCCGTCCCCCCAGCTTCGCACTAACCCCCAAGTCCAGCAGGCCTACCTCGGCTGATCTGTCGGGGTCAACCGGCGAGCTACTCGCCGGTGGGGCGTTCGACGTGGCCGCCGAACTGTTTGCGCATAGCGGAGATCAGCTTGCCGCTGTAGTCGCCTTCGCGCCGCGAGCTGAACCGTTCGTACAACGCGGCGCTGAGCACCGTAGCCGGGACGCCCTCCTCAACGGCGGCCAGCACCGTCCAGCGCCCCTCGCCGGAATCGGAGACCCGTCCGCTGAACTCGGTCAAGCCCGGCGAGTCCTGCAAGGCAGCAGCGGTCAGGTCGAGCAGCCAGGAGGCGATCACGGTGCCGCGCCGCCACAGCTCGGCGATCGCGGGAAGGTCGAAGTCGTACTGGTAGTACTCCGGATCGCGCAGCGGCGCGGTCTCGGCATCAGCCACCGCCTCGCGGCAGCCGACATCGGCGTGGTGCAGCACGTTGAAGCCCTCGGCGTAGGCGGCCATCACCCCGTACTCGATGCCGTTGTGCACCATCTTGACGAAGTGGCCCGCGCCAGGGGGGCCGCAGTGCAGGTAGCCCTGCTCTGCGGTGCTGGGCTCACCGTCCCGCCCGGGAGTGCGGGACGCACCGGATACGCCCGGCGCGATCGTCCGGAAGATCGGGTCGAGATGCCCGATCGGCTCCGCGTCACCACCAATCATCAAGCAGTACCCGCGCTCCAGACCCCACACGCCGCCGCTGGTGCCCACGTCGACGTAGTGGATGCCGCGTTCACCCAAAGCCCGGGCTCGATCCACGTCGTCACGGTAGTAGCTGTTTCCGCCGTCGATGATGATGTCACCTGGTTCGAAATGCCCGGCGAGCTGATCGACGATCTGGCCGGCCAGCGCGGTGGGAACCATGATCCACGCGGCCCGGGGCCGGCTCAACGCGGCGGCGAAATCGGCCAGCGAATTCGTGCCAACAGCGCCCTCAGCGGCCAGCTGCGACACCGCCGCATCGTTGACGTCGTATACCACGCAGTCATGCCCACCGCGCAGCAGCCGCCGCACGATGTTCGCACCCATCCGCCCTAGACCCACCATCCCCAGCTGCACCCCCCCAGCGTGGCACAGCTGCGGGATGGCACAACTTCAGGCCACCGGGGGATGGAACGGCTCGGTGCCCAGCGCCAAGGTGACCGTGCCCAGGCCGCCGTGTGCGTTGAGGTAGTCCAGCTCGCGGGACATGTCGCCGACGCCGTTGCTGGCCGCCAGCGGCGCCACGGTCAGCGAGGTCAGCACGCCCAGCGCCTTCCCATCCCCGGTCAGCACGGCACTGCCGGAGTCACCGGGGATGCCAGGCGTCGCGGTGTAGCAGGCGTGCGACCAGCCGCCGCCGTCGTCACCCAAGCTGATTCCGACCTTCGGGGACAGCGCAGACACCCCACCCCGCAGCGGGGAATTACCGTAGGTGAAGATCCGGTCGCCGACCGCGGTCGAGCCGGTGAAGATAGCGACCGGCCCACCGAAGAAGGGGACACTCGGGTTGATCTTGTCCCGATCGGCCGGGTCGATCTTGACTAGGGCGAAGTCGTTGTATGCGCAGGTATTGGTGTCCTTCTCGCCGAGCTTGGCCATGGTGATCCAGGAGCTGTACACCAACGTGCCCCGCTTGCTCGCCCCGGCGATGGTGACCGGCGTACCCAGCGGCTTGGTGGCCGAGGTGCAGCCGCTGGTCTCGGTCGGAGCTCCGGTACCGGCACAGTGTGCGGCCTGGCCGATGAATACATCGGTGGCGTTGTAGAAGATGAAGTTGGCGGTGCACTCGCCCCCGCCCTCGGTGTTGGTCACCACGCCGGGGTGGATGGCGGCCTGCCCGTACGGCGCCCACGTCGGGTTGCCGGCGGAGGCGGTGCCGGGCGCGAGCACACCAACCGACACCGTCGCCGCGACCGCGGTCACCGCCATCGCCGCAGCGCGGTTCCGGCGGCGATGATCCTTCACCAGGCGGTGGCGCATGCGGTCGTTCCTCCCGTGTGCGGACGCAAGTCGCCAGAGAGGGTACACAACGGACAAGGTTGCGCTGGGTAGCCACCCAGCGTGGCGGGCGAGAAATTCCGCAGACGCCGGCCCGGCTACTTCTGGGTAAACCACAGTCTGGGAACTAGGCGCGGAACCCGCTGGCGGTACTGGTCATAGACCGCGCCGAAGGCGCGTTCCAGCAGCTCCTCCTCGGCGCGGATCTTCATCCCGATGAGCACCACACCCACCGCGAAGAAGGCCACCCACCGGCCCAGCCCCTCGACGAGAGCGGTACCGGCCAGCATGCCGAGCAGGCCGGTGTAGATCGGGTGCCGGGTAACGCCGTACGGGCCGTCGGTACGCAGCACGTGATCATCTTTGATCACCGCCGCCGACGTCCACATGGTGCCCAGTGCGAGGCGAGCCCACACGGTGAAGGCGGTGCAGGCGGTGAGCAGGGTGGCACCGGGCAGCGCCAACCACCGGGCATCGGCCGTGATCGGACGCCAGAAATGTGCCGGCACGAGTTGGGTGAGCATCAGCACCGCGGCGGTCCCCACGAGCCAGGGTGAGACGGCGGCGGACCGTTGCCGCGCGCCCGGGGCCCGCCGCGAGTTGTAGATCGCTCCCGCCAGCCACACCACCGCGAACAACCCCCAGCACACTGGCACGGTGATAGCAGCCAACCAGTGCTGCAACCCTGGATTCGGCATCGGCGGCTCCTGGGATCAATGGCCGGATCCTAAGTCCCTTGTGGGCAACGCCGATAACTGGTTTCGTCGTAGTTAATGACTCTGCCGGAAGCCATACGGATCGCATTACGAGGATTGCGCGCGCACCGGCTACGTTCGGTGTTGACCATGCTCGGCATCATCATCGGCGTTGCGGCGGTGATACTGCTGGTTGCTATCGGCAACGGGGTGCAGGCTTCGGTCAACGCCAAAGTCCAACCGCTCGCCAATCTGATCACGATCGTGCCGTCGACTGGTAACGTCCCCGGTGGTGGTCCGCCGAAGGACCTGATCGATGCCGACGTGGAGGCGTTACAGCGGCAGGTAGTCAGTGCTGCCGCGGTCATCCCGGCCGTCACCGGCCAGGTGCTGGCGGAAACCGACACCACCAAGTACCGCTCGCAGGTCATCGGATCGACCGAACGGTGGCTCGACATTAATAACCGAGACCTGCAGGCTGGTTCTTTTTTCGACAGCGCCCAGGCGCGCTCCACGGCCAGGGTGGTGGTTCTTGGCCCGGTTGTGGCGAAGGCGCTTTTCGGTGACCCCGAGGCAGCGCTGCGCCAGCCGGTCCGATTCAACCACCAGGCTTTTCGGGTCATCGGGGTGATGCAGTCGGTGGGGGAGCCAGCGGATGAAGATGCGGTGATGCCGCTGGAGACCGCGCGACGGTTCATCTTCGGCGGCGGCGACAAGCTCAATCAGATCACCGTGCAGGCCACTCAGGCGGCCGATGTGCCCGTTGCTGAGCAACAGGTGATCAGCATCATGTCCGACCGGCACCGGATCTCCGATCCTGCGAAAAGGGACTTCGAGGTCCAAACCCTGGGCAGCCGGCTCGACGCCTTCAAGCAAATCCTGCGCCTGCTCACCCTGTTCACCGCCTCCGTAGCGTCGATCTCACTGCTCGTAGGGGCGATCGGCGTGTTGAACATCATGCTGGTATCGGTTACCGAACGGACCCGGGAGATCGGCATCCGGAAGGCGATCGGCGCTACCCGCCGCGCGATCCTCAACCAGTTCCTCGTCGAGGCCATCGTGCTCGCCGGCCTCGGCGGGGTCATTGGCGTTGCCGTCGGAGTGGGATTGTCGGTGCTCGGCGCCCACTTAGCACCTGCATTCGGGCCTACCCTCAGCAATTTTGCGCCCTCGGTGAGCATCCCCTCCGTGTTGCTGGCGTTCGGGATCAGCCTCGCGATCGGTATCGTCGCCGGTGGTTACCCCGCCAACCGGGCGGCCCGGCTACGCCCTGTCGACGCCCTCCGCTACGAGTGAAGCGCGCCGCGGGCAGGTCAATCCAGTGCCGTGAACTGCCTCAGAACGTCGGCACTCTCGAGTTCACGGCAGCGCCCCATCCGATGGCCTTGATTCAAGGTAGGCGATGCGCCGGTGCGCGGCTTCCAATTGCTGTTCGAGACTGACGATGCGGATGGCGGCGACCAGCGGCATGTTCCCGTCCAGCAGTTCGCGCACCCGTAGTGCCAGGGTCAGTTCGGCACGCGAGTAGCGGCGCTGGCCGCCGGGTGAACGATTGGGGGTGAGCAACCCGGCCGCGTCGAGGCTGCGCAGGAAGGCAGGTTGCACCCCGAGCAGCTCTGCGGCCAGGCCCGTGGTGTAAGCGGGGTAGTCGTCATCGTCGAGCCTGCTCGGTCGACGCGGTGGTTGCGTCACGTGTTCTCCCAGAGCTGACTGCAACAATCCTACAGCGGATATACTACGTTCTTAGCGGGGTTGTGTCGGTGTCGCGCCGCGCGGCACTGGAACGCGCGGCGCCGTCAGGCCAAGGCTTGAGCCTTTTTATATCAAGAAACTTTCCAAGCTGGGAACAGCTTCGTGGTCGTCGGCGTTGCCAGTGATGTCAATGGATATATCAAGGCATCGCACCCAAGGAGAGACCACGATGCTGATGCGTACCGACCCGTTCCGGGAGCTGGACCGGCTGGCCCAGGCAGTGTTCGGCGCCAACGGCACGAGGTCGCACCCGGCGATCATGCCGATGGACGCCTACCGTCAGGACGGGCAGTTCATCGTGCACTTCGACCTGCCCGGGGTAGACCCGTCCTCGATTGACATCAACGTCGAGCGCAACGTGCTCACCGTCAAGGCTGAGCGCAAGCCGGCCTATGGCGAGGACATCGAACTGCAGGCCAACGAGCGGCCCCGGGGGACGTTCAGCCGGCAGCTCTTCCTCAGCGACACCCTGGACCTCGACCATGTCGAGGCTCACTACGAGGCCGGAGTGCTGACCCTGCACATTCCGGTCGCCGAGAAGGCTAAGGCGCGCAAGATCGAGATCACTGCGGGCAACGAGCCCCAGGCGGTCGAGGCTGTCTGACGAGGATCGCTCCACAGCTGGGGGTGTGCCGCACGCGGCACACCCCCATTCGCTTTTCAGCGATTGACCAGCCCCCGGGTGGGGTAAACCGGGTCGGTGCAACCGCGTGATCGGATTGCCGAGCCCTGGGGCGCTCGGACCCCGTACGGCCCGGGGGAGAGCTGGCCGACGCGGGTTGACACCCACCTTGCTGACGGCGTCAGCGCCGAGCAGGTCGATCGCTGGGTGCAGGCGGCGTCGATCCTGCACTCCAACGGCGACGCGATGGATATCGCGGTCGCCGGCGGTCGGATCGTCGGGGTCCGCGGCCGGGCCGTCGACCGGGTCAACCACGGTCGCCTCGGCCCGAAGGACCTGTTCGGCTGGCAGGCAAACGCCTCCGCTGACCGGCTCACGAGGCCTTTGATTCGGGAAAGTGGCCGGCTGGTCGAGACCGACTGGGATACCGCGATGGACCTGGTCGTGCGGCGCAGCAAGGAGCTGCTGGACGAGCAGGGACCCAGCGCGCTGGGGTTCTACACCACCGGGCAGTTGTTCCTGGAGGAGTACTACACCCTCGGCCTGATCGCGCACGGTGCGATCGGCACTAACCACGTCGACGGCAACACCCGGCTGTGTACCGCGACCGCAGCCGAAGCGTTGAAAGAGTCGTTCGCCTGCGACGGGCAACCCGGCTCCTACCGCGATGTCGACCAAGCCGACGTGATCGCGCTGTACGGACACAACGTGGCCGAGACGCAGACCGTGTTGTGGATGCGCATGCTGGACCGGCTGGCCGGGCCGAACCCGCCGGCGGTGATCTGCGTGGATCCCCGGGAGACGCCGGTAGCGCGAGCCGCGACGGTGCATCTGGCGCCGCTGCCCGGCACCAACGTTGCCCTGATGAACGGGCTGTTGCACGAGATCATCTGCAACGATTGGGTGGACCGTGACTACATCGCCGCGCATGCTGTCGGCTTTGACGAGCTGGCGCAGCAGGTCGAGGAGTACTCGCCGGAGCGCGTTGCGGAGATCTGCCAGCTCCCGGCGGGGCAGATCCGCGAGGCGGCGCGCATCCTCGGTACCGCGCAGCGGCTGCTGTCCACCGTGCTGCAGGGTTTCTACCAGTCGCATCAGGCCACCGCGGCGGCCGTGCAAGTGAACAACGTCAACATTATCCGCGGCATGCTCGGCAAGCCGGGCGCCGGCGTGCTGCAGATGAACGGGCAACCCACCGCAGAGAACACCCGGGAATGCGGCGCCGACGGCGACCTGCCCGGCTTTCGGAACTGGGCCAACGACTCCCATGTCGCCGAGCTGGCCCGGATCTGGAACCTCGACCAGATGCAGATCCCGCACTACGCACCGCCCACCCACCTGATGCAGATGATGCGCTATGTCGAGCAGGGCACCATCCGGTTCCTGTGGGTCAGCGGCACCAACCCGGCGGTGTCGCTGCCGGAGCTGAGCCGGATCCACTCGATCCTGTCCCAGCAGCGGCTGTTCCTGGTGGTACAGGACATCTTCCCCACCGAGACCACCGAGCT
>DASQVU010000194.1:0-11730 GCA_035640615.1 Pseudonocardiaceae bacterium | reverse complement strand
CTCCGAAAATTTCGACGAGTCGCAGGTGGTGGACGCCATTGCCAGGACCGACTACGACCAGCCGATTGCGCGCCAATTGAGCACCGCACCGCCACCCCGCCCGGCGCTGACGCCGGAGGGTGGCCTGTTCCGCCGCTTCCTCGACGGCTTCCGCTACCGGTAGTGGCTGCTGCTCGCCTGCCGGCCTGACGCAATGGGCCGCCGCCCGGTGTTACTGGGGTATCCGCACCACCCCTGGCCCGCCATCGCCCGAACGCTTCTAGAGCCACGATGTGCTAACGTTAGATTTTAATTATTGCAAGTATGTTCCAGAAGGCCATCGGAGAGATCTCGCAGTCACCATGCTGGACGGGCCACCTGTAGGGGCTATGCGGCGTGGGGAGGTGCTGGTGCTGATCCTCGTTCGCCACGGTCAGACGGCTGCTAACGCCCATGGTTTGCTACTCGGTCGGGGTGACCCGTCGCTAAACGAGACCGGCCGCCGGCAGGCGTGCGCTCTAGCCGAGGTTCTGCCCCGTCCGGCCCGGATCGTGTCCAGCCCGCTGCGGCGGGCCCGGCAGACCGCCGCCGTACTCGCAGAGGCCCACCGCGGCAACCAGGACATCGTGATCGACCCGCGCTGGATCGAGATGGACTACGGCGATCTGGATGGCCAGCCGGCGACCGCGCTGCCCGAACACGCCTGGCGAATGTGGTGGCAGGATCCCCATTTCGTGCCCGCCGGTGGCGAGTCGGTCGCCGAGGTCGGAGCGCGGGTGCGGCAGGCCTGCAAGGAGCTGGCCGAGGACGCGGCCCACGCCGACGTGGTCGTGGTCAGCCATGTCTCGCCGATCAAGGCCGCGCTTGCCTGGGCGCTAGGAGTGGGCGACGAGGTGGCGTGGCGGATGTACCCCCTCGACGCCGCAGTGTGCCGGATCGATACCAGCGGCCCGTTCCCCCGGTTGCTTGCCTTCAACGAGGTGCACGCGGTTGCTGACGAGGTGCCAGGCACCGCTTAGTGACGCAAGGCCACAGCACGCAGCGTGGCGAACAGCCGGCTCGCTGATTCTTCCCACGTCGGCAGACTCGCCGCCCGCTGCCGGGCCGCCTCGCCTAGGCGCCGCCGGTAGGGTTCGTCGTCGACCAACCGCCGCAGCGCGGCGGTAAGCCCGTCGACGTCCCCCACCGGTAAGACCAGCCCTTCCCGCCCGTGGGTGGCCAGGTGCGGCAGGTTTCCCGCCTTCCAGCCGACGACCGGTAGCCCTGCCGCCATCGCCTCGCCATAGGCCGTGCCGTAAGGCTCCCGGATGCTCGGCAGCACGAACACGTCCGCGCCGTGGTAGAGCCCGGCGACCTGCGCGCGGTCCAGTGGACCATGCACGACGACTCGCCCGGCCAGGTCGGGACGAGCGAGTCGGGCGTGCACGCGGGCGGCGTAGCGCCGGTCGACGTCGTCGCGGCCGGCCAGGTGCAGCGTGGCCGCATCGGGGGGAAGGCCTGCGACCGCGGTGAGCAACTCCAGCAGCCCCTTGCGTGGCACCCAGTTACCCACGCACAGCAACGCTGCCTGCCGCCCGCGACGCAGGTCACCAGCCACCGGCGACGGTGGCCCGGCATCCCGCCCCGGTGGCACCACCACCGCGCGGCCCCGAAGGTCAGCCGGCAACTGAGGAGCGAGTGCGGCGCTGGCCAGTATTAGCGCAGCCGCTCGGCGGTACACGCTCCGATCGAGGGCGGCCTGCACCCGAGCACGGGGCGAGCTGTGGTCGATCCCACCAGGAGGCTGGTGCAGGATCGCGACCAGGGGGACCGCCGGTCGCCGCAGCACGACGAGGGGAGCAAGGAAGGCGGCCGCGATGCTGTCCAGAACCACGACGTCGGCAGGTGAGCAGGCGCGTCCGAGGACCACGCCGGCGCGGGCGGCGGGTAACGGGAAGGGCAGCGCAGGGAAGGACACGAACCGCAGCCGAGCATCATGCGCTGAGGCTGCCTGCGCCATCCGGCGGTGGTAAAGGTAGCCCCCGGTCAGCTGATCGGGGTCACCAAGAGTGATCAAGGAGACAGACAGCATGCGAGTAGTCCACGTCGCTCCGACGCCGTTCGGAAGGGAGGGCCTGTTCGGTGGCGGTGAACGCTACCCGCTTGAGCTGGCCCGCGCACTCGCCGGCGAGGTCGACTGCGAGCTGGTGACCTTCGGCCGGTACCCGCGGGTGGTCGTAACGCCTGGCCGGCTTCGGGTGCGTGTCCTGCGTGCGCTCACCCACCTGCGGCACCACCCCGCGCACCCGCTGGCACCAGGCTTACCCGCGGCGCTGCGCGGCGCCGATATCGTGCACGCGCATCATCTGCGTAGCGCGCCGAGCCGCGTCGCCGCGGTCAGCACCCGGTTGCTCGGGCAGCCGCTGGCGGTGACCGATCACGGGTTGGGTGGCGGGGGCTGGGCAGGGCTGCTGCCCCGCTTGGTCGACCGCTTCCTGACCGTGTCGCGGCACTCGGCGCAAGTGCTGCGGGTGCCGCCCGCCAAGACAACGGTGATCTACGGGGGTGCCGACCCGCGCCGCTTTCGTCCCGACGGCGCCGACCGGCGGGCCGGGGTGCTGTTCGTCGGCCGGCTGACCCCCCACAAGGGCGTCGACCGGCTGATCCGGGCGCTGCCGGCCGGTGCCGAACTGACGTGCGTGGGCACCGGCGGCCATGACCTGCACGCCCCGGAGAGCGGCTACGGGCAGCTGCTGCGCCGGTTGGCATCCGGACGGCTGGTGACGTTCACCGGTGAGGTCCCAGACCACCAGCTACCGGAGCTGTACCGCCGCGCCCAGGTGGTCGTGCTGCCCTCGGTGCATCGCACCTGCTACGGCCGCCAGGTGGCGATCTCAGAGCTGCTTGGCCTTTCGGTGCTCGAGGCCATGGCGAGCGCTACGCCGGTGGTATGCAGCCGGCTTGGAGGCCTGCCTGAGGTGGTCCAGGACGGCACCACCGGGTTTCTCGTCACCCCCGGCAACGTTGCGGAGTTGCACGACCGGATCGCCACGCTGCTCGCCGATCAACGGCTCGCCGCCCAGATGGGCAGCCGCGCCCGCGAACTGGTGCTCGACCGCTTCACCTGGCAAGCGTGCGCGGCGCGCTGCCTAGCGGCTTACGAGGAGCTGCTTCATCGGTAGTCGAAGGCGGCGTGCAGCAGCCCGGGTTCGCCACGGTCGACCGCGGCGTAGGCAGCCGCGGCGTCGGTAAAAGGGAACACGTGGGTGGCGAGCGCCTGCACCGGCAGCTCGTCAAGCAGGCGACGAGCGGTGGCCCGGCGCCGGTCGCGGGACCACGTTCCGGCGAGCCGAGCGGGAATCGTGCTCACCTGAGTGCTGCGGATCGTCAGGCGTCGCCGGTGGAACTCACCGCCCAGCGGCAGCGTGACCGGCCGCAGCCCGTACCAGGAGGCCACGAGCGCGGTGCCCTCATGGGCCAGCAGCGGCAGGGCGGCAGTGAGAGCGGCCGGGTTGCCGCTGACCTCGATCACCATCGGCACGCCGGCGCCGTCGGTCTCCGCGGTCACCAGCTGCTCGAGGTCCTCAGGAAGCACAGCGCGGATCCCGAGTGCCGCTGCTGCCTCCCGCCGCCACGGCTTGGGCTCGGCGGCGACCACCCGGGCGCCTGCCCGCAGCAGTAGCGCCGCGGTGAGGATGCCTACCGCGCCGAGGCCAAGGATGATGACCAGCTGCTCCATTACCTGCCCGGCGTCGAGCGTGATCTGCAACGCGGTCTCCACCAGTGGGAACAAGGTGCCCAGCCGGGGGTCGCTGGTGCCCAGCGGCACGGTGTCCGCGGCGTCAACCACGAACCGGTCCTGGTGCGGGTGAAATGCGAAGACGACGGTCCCCTCTTCGGTGCTCGCCCGGGAGTACTCGACGCGGCCGACGCAGCTGTAGCCATAGCGAAACGGGTAGCTGAACCGGTCCGAGAGCGCGGAGATCGATGAGTCAAGGACCAGCTGCGGGTCGATTTCGCCGCGGTAGGCGAGCAGTTCGGTTCCGGCGCTGACACCGGAGTACAGCGTGCGCACGAGCAGCTGCCCGTCAGCTGGTTGCGGCACCTGCAACTCGCGCACCTCGACCGCGCGGGGCGCAACGAACGTCACCGCCCGTGCTCTCACCCTGCTCGCCTCCTCACAGGCCGCAGCCTAGTTCGGCGACGGTCAGCGGCAGGCGGGGATTAGCGCACAGGACCAGATCCTGCACGCCGTACTCGCCGAGTAGGTGCACCCTGGCGAGCCGATCGGGCGCCAACTGCACCAACTGGCCTGGTTGCGGGACGTAGCAGTGGTAGCCGAGTTCGGCGCACAGCCGCGCGAGCAGCTGGCGCAACTGGGCCGTACCCGGCAGGACCTCGATGACGATGGTCGGGCGGTGGGCCCGCAGGTAGTCCTCGGCCGCGGCCAGCAGCACATGCTCCTGGCCCTCGACGTCCAGCTTGATCAGGTCCACCCCGGCGAGCAGGGTCCGCACGTCGATCGCCGGCACCTCGATCGCCGCGGTGACCGGACCGGCCATGCCTGCCGGCAGCTCGTTGTCCCCGTCGACAAAAGCCACCGTGGGCGCCGGTAGCTGGTCATGCGGGATAAGTAGCCGGGCGGTACGAGCCGCCGGGTCGGCGACTGCCGCGCCGGCGATCAGCGTTACCGAGGTGATGCCGTTGAGGCTGAGGTTGACGCGGCAGAGCGCCAGCGAGGTGGGGTGTGGCTCGACTGCCGTGTAACGGAGGGCGGGTGCGGCGCGCATTCCCTGCACGACGTAGTACCCGACGTTGGCGCCCAACTCCAGCACTGCCGAGGAGTGCCGGCACAGGTACCGCCACCAGGGCAGTAACTCCGGTTCCCAGCCCTGCTCACCGAACCAGTACAGCTGGGCGAGGACTAACGAGTCCGCACTGGCGAACGAGCGTGCCGGATTATCGGCCAGCTGGAATACCTGGACCGTTGCGGGTATGCCGCCGTGGCGCAGCGCGGTCAGCAGCGCGCGGCGCAGCTGACCGGCCGGGGTGGTCGCCGGTGGTAGCGGTGACGTTCGCAGCCGGTCGGCCACCGGTACGGGCAGCCTGCGGACCACTGCGCGCATCACCCGACGCCCGGTCGCTTGCAGCTGCCACGGCATCACGCTGCCCACGTGTCTGCGCCTCCTCTTACACGCAGGCTCGGGCCCGCTGCCGATAAATGGGGTACCACAATGTATCTCTATTAACATGATATTCTGCCGTTAGAGGATTCCGTGGCCATTTTCTTAGTTGCGCAATGAGCCGCGGTCTCGCGCAGACTGGTGGAGTGCGGATAGTCCAGGAGAGGAGTCCCCTGGGTGGCAGTACGTGAGTTGGCCCAGGTGCTGCTGCCGACGCAGTTCGGTGAGTTTCAGGTCAGGGCCTTCGAAGTGTCTTCCGGGCTGGTCTACCTCGCGCTGGTCAAGGGTGACCTGGTGAATGGGGGCACCGTGCTGACCCGGTTGCATTCCGAGTGCCTTACCGGCGATGCCCTTGGTTCGTTGCGGTGTGACTGCGGGGTCCAGCTTCGCCTCGCGCTGCGCAGGATCGCGACCGAGGGGCGTGGGCTGTTGCTGTACCTCACCGGGCACGAGGGGCGTGGTGTGGGGCTGATCAATAAGCTGCGGGCATATATCGAGCAGGATCGGGGCGCCGACACCTTGGACGCCAACCAGATGCTCGGGCTCCCGATCGACGCCCGCAGCTATGACGATGCGGCCGCGGTGTTGCACGCCGTCAGCGTTGGCTCGGTGCGGCTGCTCACGAATAATCCGGCGAAGGTGCACGGCTTGTCCGCAGCCGGCATCACCGTCGAGGCAATGGAGCCGCTGCAGACCGCAGCGCACCACCGCAACCTTGGTTACCTGCGGACCAAGCAACGGCGACTCAACCACGTGGAGCCCCTCGGGCAGGCGCCCGAGACCGCGCCGTTGGCGCCGCCGGACGTCACCGACCTGCTTGGCAGGGTAGAAGCGCGGACCGATCGACCCTACGTGGTGCTGACCTACGCCCAGACTCTCGATGGACGAATCGCGACCGCCGTTGGCGACTCGGCATTGCTGTCCAGCCAGGAGGAGCGCTGCGTCTTCCACGCGCTGAGGGCGTCCTGCGATGCGGTGATGGTCGGCGTGGGCACTGTGCTGCGGGACGATCCGCGGTTGATCGTCAGCCTCGTGCCCGGCACGTCACCGCTGCGGGTCGTCCTCGACTCCACGCTGCGAATACCTTCCACAGCCCGGATGCTCAGCGGGGATCCGGTCACCATCGTGCTCACCACCGAGCGGGCCGCTGAGCGCGATCGGGAACGGCTGCGGGCGACCGGGGCTGGAATCCGGGTGGTCCCGGCGGCCCCGGACGGGGTCGACCTGCCCGCAGCGCTGCGGGTGCTGCGGGAGCTCGGCGTGCGAACCCTGCTCGTCGAGGGTGGCGCTCGGGTAATCACGTCACTGCTCGGTGCCCGGCTGGTTGACCGCCTTGTCGTCGGCACCACTCCCAAGATCATCGGTACCGGGGTCGAGGCGGTGGGTGACCTTGGGATTGCTCGGGTGACCCAGGGCATCTCGCTGCGTAACAGGTGCATGCACGTCACCCCGGAGGATGTCATCATGGCCTGGGATGTTGTCTGAGGCGTTCTCAGCGCCAGCCCAGTTCGCGCCCCAGGTAGTCCTGCAGTCGAGCATTGAGCGGACGGTAGAATTCTGCCAGCAACGTGCGCGTGTGCGGCGGGATGTCGGCCGGCGGCGCACGGTTGAAACGGCGCGCCAAGATATCAGCGTAGTCGTGGGCTGGCAGCCCCAAGTACTCCTCGAGTTCCATCATGACCTGCTGGACAGTTTGCAGCTGCCCAAGATCCTCGGTCACGAGTACATTCACGTTGTCCGCGCCGTAGGTGGTGATCCATCCAGGCAACAGGTCGATATACACCCCCGGGCCGATGTACTCAGTCCGTTCACCTCGCTCATAGGCCGCCATTTCGGCTCGGATGTCGGCATCGAAATCGCCGATCTCGATGCCGAGATGGTGGCCCGCCTCGCTGAAACGTCGGTACATGCGGTGGTGTGAGTAGGCACGATCTACCGGATTGCGCACCAACACGATGAGTTTGACGTCGGGCAGGTACCGGTGCAGCAGGGCTGGTGCGACGTCATGAAAGGTGTTGGCGCTGGCTTCCCCCGTGATGTAGTACTGGTCCGGGCGCCGGTCGACGACAATGGTCGTCGGGCGCGATGCGCCGGCCTCATCCGAGGCTTCCCACCGGAACTCGAGTGGGCCGCGGTAGTCGCACGTCGGGAACAGAGCGAAGTAGTCGTCGATGTGCCGGTCTATGTAATCAGCGGAATGCTGCCCGAAGAAGTTCGGCTCCTTCTTGGCGCACGGCAACACTCCAGGATTGGCGAGCAGGTACCGGTACAGAGACGATGTGCCGCACTTGTTAGCGCCGATGATGAAAAAGCTCGGCCGCAGGTGCCCGGATTTCGCTGCCGTCATGGCAAGAGCTCCGAGCAGGAAGCCAGCACCGCGTCGACCGTGATGCCGTCCATGCACGGCGGATGCAGCGGTATCCCGCACGGCGGGTCGAAGATGCAGTCGCAGGGGCTGCAGGGAAGGCATACCCGGGCGAGCCGGTAGTTCTGTGGCGAGGACCACGGAGCCCACTGCTGAACAGGCAGCGGCCCGTAGAGCCCGACGACTGGGGTGCCGACCATAGCGGCCAGATGGAGGGGGCCGCTATCGATGCCGACGACCAGCGCCGATCGCCGGTACAACGCGGCCAACGCCCCGACGCTGAGCCGCCCAGCCAAGCCGAGGCACGAGGCATCGCTGGCGTCCACGATCGCCGCCACCAGCGCGTCCTCTCCGGGCCCGCCCGGCACCAGCGGGGTTATCCCGTACCGGCGCCGGATTTCGATCCCCAGCCGTGCCCACCGCACCGGGTCCCAGTTCTTCAGCGGCCAACCCGACCCTGGCTGGAACACGATTGGCTCCGGCCAAGCGGACCGCATCTCCGACAAGATGCCCGAGACGACGGCCTCTTCGTCTTCGGTAGGGACAAACGGAATCGGTTGCCGGTTGAGTACGGCGGCACGCACACCGTCGTGCCCGGCGGCGCTCAGGCCAAGGCGGCGGGCGGCTTCCTCCATCAGGCGAAGTGTTTGGATGACGGCGTGGTGTTGCTCGATTAGCGGGACGGCGTGAGTCAGGAAACGGGCCATCCCGGGCACCGCATAGCCGACCCGGAGGGGAATCTGCGCCAGCGTCGTCAAGGTCCCGGACCACGGGTCGTGCGGGCGGCAGAGCACAGCGAGATCGAAGCGGTCCCGCAGGGCGTCCGCGTTGGCGCCAGCCACCTCCGCCCAGTCGCTGACCGCATGGGCTGCGCTCAGCGGCGGAAAGGGCAGCACCAGGGTCTCGTCGATATCAGGGCAGCGGCGAGCCACGTCCGCGGTCGACGGGGACAGCAGGAAGGTCAGCTGGGTTCCGGGGAAGGCTGCGCGGAATGCTGTCGCCGCTGGCAGGGTCAACAGCACATCACCGAGGTGATCGGGGCGGGTGATGAGAATGCGCGCCGTCATGTCAGGCGACCTGGTATCCATAGGCTCGCACGACGTCCTCGTCGACGGTGTTTCGAACCAGATCCAACACCGATCCGGGGAGCTCGCCCGGGTGGCTGCTCTTGTCGAAGGACGCGGATTCCAGCAGTTGGGACCGCATTTCTCCGTCGATCCCGGCGCGCAGGTACCGTTGCGGCTCGACGTAACTCAGGTGACGCCGCTGCAGGCCCCACAGCAGCCGGCTGCTGTCCAAGGTCTCGCCGAACGCCGCATGGAGATCTTCAAGCCGGAAAAGCATGCAACCGTGCTCGTTCGACAGCAGCTCGAGATAGCTGCGGTACAGCAGGTTCCACTGCCGTACCGCTGCGATGATCTCCTCGTCATCGAGGTCGGAGAGCTCGGCAAGCGGTGGATCGTCATACCAGTGCTCGAAGCGCAGGTAACTGGCGAGCCATGAATACACATTTCTCACGCTAATCGCGTATCTCATCGCGCCGGCGTCCACGGCGGCCCGGACCGTTCTCAGCTCCGCTGGAGTAATTCGCGTGGACACGTCGAGAGTGTGCCCCGGCGTTTCCCAATTCTCGCCATTCCAGGTGAAGGGCGTGTCGGCGGGAGCGTGCTTCCACCGTCCGATGTTCACCAGGACCCGGACGTTGGTGAAGTTCTCCTCGAGGGCGAACTTGACGAGATTGGTGCCGGTGCGCATCGCCCCTTGCTGCTTCACGAGCACGATACGCGCCGCGTAGGCTTCGGCGGGTGCCTGGTGAGACATCGCGTCTTGCTGACTTCTCACAGCTCCATGTTGCCGTGATCGGCGACCTCATTGCCGATCATTATATCTATGCTGAGCCCCGGCGCTTGTCTCGGGAAGCGCCGGTGATTGTGTTACGCCATGTCGGCGAGCGGATCGGGGCCGGCGGCGCCGCCAATGTGGCTCGCAACTTGCGCGCTTTGCGCAGCTGTGTCCGGGTCCTGGGGATCGTTGGCCGAGATGACCAGGGCGCTGAGGTGCTGCGCCTTCTTGATGAGGAGTCGATCGACACCAGGGGCGTCCAGATGATCGATCACTACCAGACGCCGACGAAGACCCGGGTGCTCGCCGCCGAGCCGCGTCGCAACCTCCAACAGGTGTTGCGCATCGATCGAGAGCCGGACCGAACGATCGAACCACCGCTGCGCGAGGCCATCGCCGGTGAGCTTGTCGCGATAGGCAGCGTGGTCGACGCAGTGATCGTCTCGGATTACGAGTACGGCCTCTGCGATCACGAGATCGGCATCGCGGCCAGCGAGCTTTGCCGCGCCGGCAAGATCGTGGTGCTCGACCCGCGACATGAGGTGCGCAACTTCAGCGGCCTTACCGCGCTGACCCCGAACGTCGACGAGCTGGCACATCTGACGAATACTTCGCCTGATCGCCTCAGCGATCGCTGGGAGCTGGCAAGCGCGGCGACAGCACTGCTCGATAGCTCCGGGTGCCGGTTTCTGCTCGTGACTCGGGGCAATCTCGGTATGGCCTTGTTCGGCGAGGGCCTGCCGGGAGAGGGAGCCGTCGTCGACGCCTGGGGGACGAACGCGATTACCGACGTGTGCGGTGCCGGCGATACTGCCGCTGCGGTGTTCGCTCTCGCCCTTGCCGCCGGGTATCCGGCTGTTGAGGCGATGTCTTTGGCCAATGCCGCGTCGGGGGTCGTCGTGCTGGAGCACGGAGCTGCGGTGTGCAGCATCGACGCGCTGACAACCGCGCTCGCCGGCCCGGGTGACGTCGGTAAGACCTCGGTAACCTGGGCCGATGGGAGGCGGCAGGCTCATTTCGCGCCATGAGCTGAGGGACCGTATTTCCTCGCTGCGGGCAGGCGGTGCGGCCAAACGCATCGTCCTGGCCAACGGCTGCTTCGACCTAATACACGCCGGTCATGTGCGCTACCTGGAAGACGCCCGGTCGCGGGGTGACTATCTCGTCGTGGCGCTGAACTCAGACCGCTCGGTGCGGGCCATCAAGGGCCCAGGTAGGCCGCTGATGCCCCTGGTTGAGCGAGCCGAGATCGTCGGGGCGCTGCGCTGCGTCGACGCGGTCACATCGTTCGATGAGGCTGATCTCGAGATGACACTGCGAGTGTTGCGGCCCGACGTGCACGCCAAGGGCTCCGACTACACGGTGGGGAGCGTGCCGGAAGCTGCTGTCGACCGGGAGCTGGGCATCGAGATCGCCATCTGTGGTGATCCCAAGGATCACTCGACATCCGCCCTGCTGCGCCGCATTGCGCATGAACCTGCGGGCCGGTCAATGGTGCACAAGCATCCATAACCCTCAGCGTCCCCGTTGAAAGGTGCACAAGCATCCATAAAACCGCGATTCCCGTGTCGGGCGGATCGTCGTGAAGCGTTCGGGACGCAGGCGACTGATCACCCGCTGGGTACGGACGCCTGAGGAGGTGATGCGGCATTTTGACGGCCTCGCCCCGCAGTATCACGAGGCGCACGGCTGCGCCGGAAAGCTGTTGGCCTACCGCCTGGGAATCATCCGCGAGTTCTCCACTGGCGCGCGGGGTGGGACGCTGCTGGAGATCGGCTGCGGGACGGCCAGCCACTTGCTGGCCCTCGCAGCTGAGTTCACGCACGCCATCGGTACCGATCTGTCTGCCGAGATGGTGAAGGTCGCCCGCCGCCGCGCCGCGGCGTCGCCGTGCGGCGACCGAGTCTCGATCCGTGTCGATCCCGCCGAGGAACTGGCGACCATTGAGGCCAGCTCGATCGACGTCGTGCTGTGCGTCGGAGCGCTCGAGCACATGCTGGCCAAGGATCGGGTGGCTCGCCAAGTCCGCCGGGTGCTCAAACCCGCAGGCATGTTCATCGTGCTCACCCCGAACGGCGGCTATTGCTGGTACCGGCACCTGGCGCCGCTGTTGGGGCTCGACGTGCGGCACCTGTCTACCGATCACTTCCTCACTGCCGGCGAACTCGAAGGACTCCTGGGCGGCGCCGGGTTAACGATCGTGGCCCGCCGGTATTGGCGCTTCGTGCCTCAGGGTGACTTGCCGGGTGGCTGGGCGCCGATACTCTGCGCGCTGGACTGGTGCGGCCGGCGAGCCGGGATCGGGTACCTCAGAGGTGGCCTGGCCGTTGTGGCCTTGCGGCCTCGTGAGCCCTAGAGCGGGCGCCGGTAGGCGGCGCTGGC
>DASQVU010000193.1:0-4111 GCA_035640615.1 Pseudonocardiaceae bacterium | reverse complement strand
TGCTGGGAGCCGCGGCAGGTGGAGCGGCTTACGGACCCGCGCTCACCGACGTCGTGATCATGGCTCCAGATGGGCGGATCTTCGTGACCGGCCCGGATGTAGTGCGCAGTGTCACCGGTGAGCAGATCGACATGGAAGCGCTGGGTGGTCCGGTCGCGCACGGCAAGAAATCCGGTGTGGCGCATGTGGTAGCGGCCTCCGAGCCCGACGCGTTGCTCCGGGCGCGCCATCTCGCGGGGCTGTTTGCCCGCCCCGGAATGTTCGATCTGCACTCGCTCGGTGAGGAGATTGACCTTTCCGAATTCCTGCCCACCGAGCGTCAACGCGCTTACGACGTTCGGCCTTTGTTGCATGCCCTACTGGATAGCGCCGACCCCGGTCAGGCGGATCCGACTGGCGGCTTCGCCGAGTTGCAACCCAAATGGGCGCCCAACGTCGTGGTCGGGTTGGGCAGGCTCACCGGCCGCACCGTCGGTGTGATCGCGAACAACCCCCTACGGCTCGGTGGCTGCCTCGACTCCGCGTCAGCAGAGAAGGCCTCGCGTTTCGTGCGGATGTGCGACGCGTTTGGCGTGCCGCTACTGGTTGTCGTCGATGTGCCTGGATACCTACCGGGTGTCGGTCAGGAGTGGGACGGGGTAGTACGTCGCGGCGCCAAGCTGCTACACGCTTTCGCCGAAGCGATCGTGCCCCGGATTACCCTGGTCACTCGAAAAGCTTTCGGCGGCGGCTACATCGCGATGAACTCCCGATCGCTGGGTGCGACGCAGGTCTTCGCCTGGCCCGAGGCCGAGGTGGCCGTGATGGGTGCCAAGGCCGCGGTGGGCATCCTGCACCGCAGGGCGCTGGCCGCGGCGCCGGAAGACGAACGTGAGGCCCTGCACGCCAAACTTGCCGAGCACCACGAGCAGATCGCCGGCGGGGTCGACCGCGCCGTGGCGATCGGAGTGGTGGACGAGGTGATCAAGCCCGCGCAGACTCGCCGACGCCTGGCCGAAGCGCTCGCCGCGGCACCTGCGGGCCGGGGCGCGCACGGCAACATCCCGCTGTAGTCAGCAGGCGCCTAGCAGGTTCGCAGTCGGCGAGCTAGGGCCCAGCCGCAATGCCTCGCCCTGCCCGATCAGCGGGTAGGAGACCCACCAGCGCAGGCATCTCACCGGCAGCTCGGGCGGCGCGTCAGCGGGGTTCTGCAGGCTGGTGAACGAGGTCAACGCGACCAGGCCGCCGCCAACCCGGGGCTCCAGGCGATGCACCACCATGCTGCCATCCAGGGTAGTCCGGTACTGGGCCCGCCAAGCGGCCTCGCTGGTGTCCCGAGCCCACTGCGGGATGACCGCGCTGCGCCACAGTTTGTAGTCACCCGCATTGATCGCGTCGAGATACGTCTGGAGGACTTTCCGGATCCGATCGGCGTCTGGATGCAGCGCCACATCCTCGACGAGTACGACGGTGGCCGGTCCGGGCTCCGGCGGTCTGGGCGGAGCACTTTTACCGACCGAGGCGCCGGGCGAGCCGACGTCATGAACCCCGGTCACCGGTCGCTGGTCGCGCAGCAGGTATCCGCCCCCGGCTGCGCAGGCGAGCACCACGATCGTCACCAGGAGAAGAACCCACCCACGCCCACCGACCCGCTGCGCCACCCGAGCAGCCTACGCGCCAACCCTTTGCCCGAAGCGGCGGCGCCCACCGCGCGAAGGGGTCGGGTCGGGCTCAGCCGACACGGTGCAGCCACGTGACAGGAGCACCATCGGCGGCGCGGCGGAAGGGTTCTAGCGCGTCATCCCAGGCTGTACCGAGCAGCTGATCGAGCTGGTGGGCGAAAGACTCGGCATCTCGTGCCGTGGCGGCCAGCGACCGCAACTGGTCCTCACCCACCACGATGTCCCCGTTGGCACTGGTGCGAGACCGCCACAATCCGAGCCCCGGCACGAAGCAGAACCGCTCACCATCCAGGCCTGGGCTGGCCTCCTCAGTTACCTCGAAACGAAGCATCGGCCAAGCACGCAAGGCGGCGACCAAGGCCCCCGCGGTGCCCGGCTTGCCGGACCACTCGCATTCGGCGCGCAACTGCCCAGGCGCCGCCGCTTGCGCAGTCCACAGGAATTCCACCTTGGTCTGCAGCACGCCTGCCACCGCCCACTCGACATGCCGGCATACCGCAGACGGCGACGAGTGGACATAGATGATGCCACTAGTGCTCATGTGGTGCCTCCGCTGATCGACGAGGAGCGTCTTCCCCTACGTCCTCGTGATCACCTGCTGAGCACCGTTACATATTGTGCCCTTCCAACGACCGGCGCGCCAGCGACGGCGCGTGTGTCGCGAAAAAAGATTCAGTGGCTATGGGCTCCCACCGCTTCCGAGGCACTCACCGTGTCAACCAGTCCGGTGCCCTTGTCGAACGATGTTGAATACCCACCTACCTGCTGGTAGGGAGCGCCATTCGAATAACGCAACGCCGTTGACTTCAGAACTCTTTCAATCTCGGCGGGAGTCGCGGTGGGATTTGCTTGAAACAGCAGGGCCACAATACCAGTGATCTGTGGTGCAGCCATCGACGTGCCGCTGAGTGTATTGTAACTACCCACGTCGAGAAGCCCGGGTCCGCTTTGCGGCTTGAGTCCGGTGGAGCAGATCGGTAGGTAAGCGCGGCAGGCACCGACGATGTTCTCCCCTGGCGCGGAGATATCTGGCCAGGTCGAAGGGTTGGTCTTCGCGCCGCGGGAGGAGAATTTCGATACCGGGCCATTGCGGGTGCCGGTACCCTGGTCATTATAGGAGGCCACTGAAATGATTCCACCGGTCGGATCCTGAGCCGGCGGATTGGTGAGGCTCTTCGAGCCATCTCCACCGTCATTGCCCGCGGCCCACACCATGACCACGCCTTGCTTGACCAACTCACGCTGCAGCTTGACCGTCGCCGAATTCGGATCGAAGGTGCCGCCTCCCTGGGGGCCATAGGAGTTGTTGACCACCCTGATCGGTGGGCAGGCGGCAGGCAGTACTGCGTCGCCGCACGGTTTAGCGTGGTGCTCCAGCACCCAGTTCAACGCCGTATCCGCACTGAGGATCACCACCGCCGAGCCGGTGGACAACGACACGATGCTGGCTCCAGGCGCGGCACCGGACACCTTCGTGCCGTCGCTCAGCGTGACGACGCGACCTGCGGCGATGCTCGATACATGGCTGCCATGGCCACCGAGGGACAACGTGTCGGTGTCCACACCTCGGGGCATGTCCACGATGCAATTCGTGTCCGTGTTGGACTCATCAAGGCATACGCTCTTCAGGCTGCGCACCACCTTGCCCCCGGCGAACGCGGGATGGGTGGGGTCGATTCCGGAATCGATGATCGCCACGCTGACCCCGCTGCCATCCAACGCGGCGCCGTTCGCACCGGTCAGCGTCTGCTGGGCCTCCAGACCGCGGGTGGCGAGCAACGAAGTGGAACGGGTGCTGACCTGCGTGGGAACCGCGTCGTTGGAGATGGGTTGATCACCCTCGAGGTACGTGACACCGGGCTGCGTCCGGGCCGCTTCGATCTGTTGCTTGGTTGCTGCTGCGACCACCACCCCGATCTGGCGGAAAGCGGTGATCTGACGCATGCCGGTGGCAGCAACCGCCCGCTGGGCATCCACGAGAGTGGCGCCGTGCACCATCACCGGTATCCGACCGGAGATCGCCGAGACCAGCTGTCCGGCCAACGACGGTGACAGCGGAACCAGCGTCGGCTCCGCACTTGCCGGCATCGCGGCCAACGAACCGCCGGCGATCAGTCCGCTGACCAGGAGACCGGTCAGCAAACCCCGTCGAGGCATGAACCCTCCCTGTTCAACACTTCAAGACGTACAGTGATTAGTGAACACGTAGCGCGCACGGACGTCAACGCTCTGCAATCACTTGGGTCAGTCAGCAGCTTCGGCAGCTATGAATCGAGACGCCTGTCTGCTGGATCGGTTGCATCAGCGCCGGGAAAGCGGCCAATAGTGACCCGTTCAGCGGCTCATCGACCGGGTAGGCCGCCAGGTGGCCGCCAGCAACCCGGCGGCGCCGATAACACCCAGCCCGATCACGATGGCGAACCCCACCAGGCCGGCTACGGCAATGCCCA
>DASQVU010000192.1:0-2798 GCA_035640615.1 Pseudonocardiaceae bacterium | reverse complement strand
GATCGTGGTCGGTGCCGGGCCCGCCGGCCTGGGCGCTGCGGTCTACGGCGCGTCCGAAGGGCTGCGCACAGTGCTCGTCGAACGCCAGGCCAGCGGTGGGCAGGCCGGGCAGAGTTCGCGGATCGAGAACTACCTGGGTTTCCCCGACGGGGTCTCCGGCGCGCAACTGACCGACCGCGCGCGCCGGCAGGCCCAGAAGTTCGGTGCCGAAGCGCTGTCGGCTCGGGAGGTCGTCGGGTTGGAGGCGCGCGGTTCCGCGCGGGTGGTGCGCTTCGGTGACGGCAGCGAGATCGCTGCACATGCCGTGGTGCTCGCCACCGGCGTCGCCTACCGCGCGTTGGATGCACCCGGCGTGGCCCAGCTCACGGGCCGCGGCGTGTACTACGGCTCGGCGATGACGGAGGCGCCGGCGTGCGCCGGGCAGGACGTGTACGTCGTGGGTGGGGCCAACTCCGCCGGGCAGGCCGCGGTGTTCTTCTCCCGCCACGCCAAGCAGGTGACGCTCTTGGTGCGCGGCGACTCGCTAGCGCGCTCGATGTCGCACTACCTCATCCAGCAGCTCGGCACGCTGGATAACGTGGCGGTGCGGACCTGCACCGAGATCGTTGCGGCGCACGGCGAGGCGCATCTGGAGGGGCTGACTCTCCGGCACACCCGTTCCGGCGCCACCGACACCGTGCCCACCGGCCACGTGTTCGTTTTCATCGGCGCCGCCCCACGAACCGACTGGCTCGACGGCGTGCTGGCCCGGGATGCTCGTGGGTTCATCCGGAGCGGACCTGACCTGGTGGTCGACGGCCGTCGCCCGGCGGGGTGGTCGCTGGATCGTGACCCCTACTACCTGGAATCCAGCCTGCCCGGGGTGTTCGTGGCCGGCGACGTGCGCGCCGATTCGGTCAAACGGGTGGCCTCGGCCGTGGGGGAGGGCGCCATGGCCGTCACCTTGGTGCACCGTTACCTGGAGGATCAGTGACCTATGCGGAGCTGCGTGAACTATTCCTGTTCACCGATCTGAGCGAGCCCCAGCTGGACTGGATCCGGGATCACAGCGAGATCTTCGAGGCTCACGAGGGCGAGGTTCTCGTCGCGCAGGGCGAGCCGGCTCGCTGCTTCTACGTGCTGCTGTCGGGCACGATCCAGATGACCCGGCTGGTCGCCGGCGACCAGGTGGAAATCCTGCGCAGCGACCAGCTCGGGGTCTACTTCGGTGCTACCCAGTTCTACCTCGGCGATCAGGTTGATCAGAACTATTCCGCCTCGGTGCGCGCGCTCAGCGACTGTACAGTGCTCGCTCTGCCCAGCCGTGAGTTCAACGAGATCTTCCGCCGCTGGTACCCGATGGCTGTGCACCTGTTGCAGGGCATGTTCGTCGGCATCTCCAACACGAACGCACTGGTCGGTCAGCGGGAAAGGCTGCTGGCCCTGGGCAAGCTGTCTGCCGGGCTGACCCATGAGCTGAACAACCCGGCCGCGGCGGCCAGCCGGGCGGCCGACACGCTGCGGGAACGGCTGGCCGGCATGCGGCACAAGCTGGCGCTGCTCGCGGAAGGTCGGTTGGACCGGGAAACCCTGAAGATGCTCACGGTGCTGCAAGAAAAGTACGTGGCAGCCGGTGCCGGTGCACCGGCGTTGACCGCGCTGGAGACCGGCGACCTGGAAGACGAGCTGACCGACTGGCTGGATGACCGCGGGGTGGCGCAGGGATGGGAGCTGGCGCCGGTGTTCGTGGCGGGCGGGCTGCGGGTGGCTGATCTGGACGAGGTTGCGCAGACCGTCCCGCTGGACTGCTTGGAAGGTGCCCTGCGGTGGCTGGCCTACACCGTCGATACCGAGAACCTGCTCCGGGAGATCGGCGACGCTACCGCTCGGATCACCGCGCTGGTTGCCGCTGCCAAGCAGTACTCGCAGCTGGACCGCGCGCCGCATCAGGACATCGACCTGCACGATGGTCTGGACGCCACCCTGGTCATGCTGGCCCGCAAACTCGGCGATGGCATCCGGGTGGTGAAGGACTACGACCGCGGGTTACCCGCCATCCCGGCCTACCCGGCTGAGCTCAACCAGGTGTGGACCAATCTGATCGACAACGCAGTCGATGCGATGCACGGGCAGGGCACCCTCACCGTGCGCACCGCCCGCGACGGCGAGTTCGCCCTGGTGGAGATCGGCGACACTGGTAGTGGTGTCCCGCCGGAGATCGCCAAGCGCATCTTCGAACCGTTCTTTACGACCAAGCCAGTCGGCCAGGGCACCGGGCTGGGGCTCGACGTCAGCTGGCGAGTGGTGGTCAACCGCCACCATGGCGACCTGCAACTGCACTCCGCACCCGGCGACACCCTTTTCCAAGTCCGCCTCCCGCTGCATGAATCGCATTAGCCAGCCAGCGCGCGAAGCCGGCGCAGCACCTCAGGAGCACCTAGTGCCTGGGTGATGGCGTGCAGGTCCGGGCTGCGGGTGGAGCCGGTGAGGGCAACCCGGATGAGTTGGGATGCCTCGCGAATCGAGCCAGGGTAGACGTCGGGACTTTTCTTGTATTCCTTGGTGGTAGCCGCGAAGCCGTGTTTGGCGGCTAGTTCGCGAATCTGGTTGAACCATTCCTGCGGATCATCGACCTGCTGGTAGCCGTCGATAAGGTCATGAGCGAAGCTCGCGGTAATGGCGGGATCCACTTTCAGTGGCCGCAGGCGTTCGTCGCTGGGCCCAGAAAGCGTGGGGAACAGCTGCGGGAAAAAGAATCCATACGCGGCTCGGAAATCCGACCATTTTCGCAGATCCTTGCGGGGATTGGGAACACCCTC
>DASQVU010000191.1:0-10628 GCA_035640615.1 Pseudonocardiaceae bacterium | reverse complement strand
CTTCGCCCAACTCGCGCGACGTCACCCAGGGCCGGTCCTCCTGGTCAGCAGCACCTCAAACCGCTCGCACAACCTCGCTGCCCCCAATATCACCCCCACCGACCCTGCTCTCGACGGCGGCGCTCAACTACGTGCCTGGTTGGCTCGTGCGGGGCGATGCGGGTCATAACACGCACTCACGAGCCACTACGTGCAGCAGAGAGGAGAATCGTGTCGACATTGTTCAGCCGCATCATCGAGGGACAGATCCCGGGACGGTTTGTCTGGCGTGACGAGCGCTGCGTGGCGTTCCTCACGATCGCGCCGTTGCGGCCGGGGCATGCTCTGGTGGTCCCCCGGCAAGAGGTCGACGAGTGGACCGACGCGGACGACGACCTGCTGACCCATCTGATCACAGTGGCAAGGCAGATCGGCGCCGCGCAGAAGGTCAGCTTCGGGGCACCCCGTGCCGGGCTGGTCATCGCGGGTTTCGAGGTCCCCCACCTGCACCTGCATACGTTCCCAGCGTGGGGCATCAGTGACTTCGACTTCGCCAAAGCCGATCACAATCCGGATCCGGCTGAACTCGACTCTGCCGCGGAGAAGCTACGCCAAGCGCTGCGGGAAGCTGGGCACGGCGATCGGGTTTCCAGCTGACCCCGACCCGCATCACCTCGCCAGCGCGGTGAACTGGACGGTTCGCAGCTGGCCGTGATGCTGAAATTCTAGAAACATCCGGTAGTAACCAGCGGTCGGCACTTCGACGTCGAAATCCGTCGCGGTGTCCTGGCGAGGGCCGTCCACGGGACGCACATTGAGATAGGCCAGATCGCCCTCGCGGAAGATAACCAGACGCGTACCGGGATCAAGGTCCGTGACGGGGAGATTGTCGCGCATCACGTGTATCCACAGCCGCGATACCGTCCCAGCGACCATGGCTCCGGTCTGGATCACACGGTAACCGTCGACGTCCGCGACCGTCGACTCTTTCGATATGGGACCTGGCTCGAAGAAACCGGGCGCATCAAGATCCACTCCAAGCGTGACCGGTGTCTTGGCGGTACCGGGAACAAACTCAGCGAAGGCGCGGTAGCTCCCAGGTTCTTCCAGGTCAAGCGGTACGGTCCAGGTGCCGTCGTGATCCATGACGGGGTAAAGATGTTGGTAGCCGCTCATATCCCGGCGGACAACGACCAGCGTCATCTGACGATCACCACGCCGGGCGAACTCAGTCACCGGCTGCCCGTTGCTGGCGAAAATGGTGAACCGGAAAGTCTCGTACTCGCCGGCAATGAATCGGGTGATCCTGGGCCGCAGAACGTAGCCCTGGCTGGAGACAGCGAGTCCACCAGGACCGGTGCTGTGGTTCTCCTCCCCGATGCCACGATCGCCGTGGGCATGCAGCGCCGATGCGCCACGACCGACGACCGCCTCACCGAAATTGATACCGAAACCGAAAAGCGCGGCCAAACCGGCGAGCAGCGCGAGCACGGGTACCGGAGCTCGCACCCGTTGTGCTTTCAGTTTGCCGAGCTGGTCCATATTCAGCTGAATAACGCCTCAATCTGCCAGCTCATAGCCGGCCTCGTCGATCGCGGCGCGGACCGCGGCGCTGTCCAGAGGCCCGTTGCTGGTGACGCGAATCCGGCCAGCGGCCAGGTCAACGTGAACGTCGGTGACGCCCTCGACCGCGCCGACCTCCTCGGTCACCGCGTTAACACAGTGCTGGCAGACCATGCCGGTGACGGTGTACTCGCTGACGGTGGCGGTGTCTGCCATGTCATTGACCTCCTCGGATCTGTTGCAGTGTCTCGACGACACGTCACGAGCGAACTAGCCGAGCAATCGCGTCCGCGGCTTCCTTGACCTTGACTCCGGCATCGGCGCGATCCGCCGCCGCGTCGACTACGCAGGTGACCATATGTTCCTCGAGCAATGCTAGGGCGAAGGATTGCAGAGCCTTGGTGGCGGCCGAGACTTGGGTCAGGACGTCTATGCAGTACTGATCCTGCTCCACCATGCGCTGCAGCCCGCGGATCTGCCCCTCGATCCGGCGTAGCCGGTTGAGGTACGCCTCCCGATCCTTGGTGTAGCTGGCCACCGAATCGTCCTCTCTTCGACCCCACACATCTTCTGTGCATACCCCAGTCCGGTACAGCAAATACGCCCGGGTGGCATCGATCCGCCAACGTAGGGCGAGCTTGGCGCTCGCCGGATTACCTTGCAACAGTTACGTCGGGACCAGTACTACCCACACCGGCCCGGGTGCGAATGTCAACGACGAACCATCCGGCAGGGTGTACGTGGTGACTGCGTCGGGGGTTGGCCGGGACCAGTTGCCGGAGAAGGCCTGCCCGTCGCGCAGCACGATCGCCTCACCGGAACCGACCGTCGCCGCGAACGGCGATGGTGACCCGGCTGCGTCGCGGATTCCGGTGTCACGCACCTGTACTCGTTGCAAAACCACGGTCGCTGCACTGGGCCGCGGTCCAGATGCCGAAGTGAGTGGCGCGCCGTCCATGGAGATCAACCACCGGCCATCAGCAGGTGACCACTGCACTCCGATGGTGGTTGCGGGGTAGGTGACATCGGTCTGCTGGATGGGGTGCCCGCCCGGCGGCGTGGGCCCGAAGCGGAAGCCGATGTCGCGTGGTGGCGCGCCGCCTTGGCGTAGCAGGTTGGCATCGCCATAAAGATTGTGCGGCATCTGCCGTCTGCGGTCCCGGCGATAGTCGCCCGGCCGCGTCAGGGCGGAGACATCAAGCACAGGCGCGCGCGCCACCAGGGCTCCTACCGAGGGCGCCGCTCCGGAAAACGCCAATGCAGGCCGGCCGAAATTAGCCAATAGCTCCACGTCAGAAGCCCGCGTGCTGCGCACCGGACCCACCACCGGGGGAACTTGAGACTGGTAGATCGCCAGCAGCCGGCTCAGCCCGCCCTCGACTGGCTCGACGTAGACCAGATCCGCCTGCTCAAGCCCGTGCTGCGGCCGGGCAACCTCAGCATTGTCGATCTTGACACCGAGCACCGGCGCACCGAGGTCGGTAGGTAAACCGGTGAACGGCGAAATCGGCGGAGGCGGAGGCGGCGCCGGAGACGGCGGATCAGCCCCTGTGGATACGGGGCTGGACATCGGTTCGGGCCCCATCAGACGTGGAGTCATCGCCCGTGGTCCGCTAGAAGCGGCCGCGCCGGCGGATACCGAAAGCGCCGACGAGGACGGTGTCAGCGGAACATAGCTGGAGCGGGAGAGCACGGCGATGGGCAGCGCATACACCAGGAGTATCAGGGCTAGCACGCGCAGTACGTGTCCCCTTTGGCCCATCACTGCCACCGCCTCGCCTACCCACAACGCAACGTTGAGTGACACTTCATACCAGCGCTGATCGGTGCAGGTGAAATCACGCCCCGCCGATCGGTCGTGGCGGCACACCGGCTCGCAACTCTAAGTGTGACATTTCTGTAGATAGCTGCCCGATCGCGCAGGAAAGTTATTACTGTGGGTGATCAGCTGTTACCTCAATCTGGCACTCCGCTCGGAGGATGACAAAGAGTCGCTTGCCGATTACGCTGAGGGAGATAGCTCAACGTCACTATCGGGGGCACCTAGTGAGTGTGGGCCATGGGCTTGAGCGTGCAGTACCGTTGCGCGGCCTGTTGGCTCTGCACCCACGGCGGTGGAAGCTGTGGGGCGAGCGGAAGATCGTCATCGGATATGTCCTAGCCGTCGACATCGCGGCGATTGCACTGGCCGCTGGCGTGCTAGCGGTGGTCCCGGTCGGTTCTGGAGATCTGTACCGGTTCGGGTTACTGGCCGCGGGGGCGATCGTCCATCGAGAGGCGGTTCGCCACATCGAGATTCTGCGGGAGCGAGCAGCAGGGCATGGCCTGCTGACGAACCTCACCGCTTTGTGGATCTTCGCGGCAATGCTGTCCGTTCCGCTGCCGTTGGTGTTCGCCATGACTGCGCTGGTACACCTGCACTCCTGGTTCCGGGGCAGCGCCGCCAGGCTGTACCGCAAGCTGTTCTCCGGTGCGACGATGGTGCTGGCGCCTACGGCTGCCGTCGCCCTGCTACAAACCCTGCAGCCCAGCGAGTATCCGATCATCCCGCGCGGCCCGTCCGGGCTCGGGGTGCTCCTCGCTGCCGCGGCGGTGTACTGGCTGGTGAATATCGTGATCGTGGTCGGCGCCGTGATGCTGTCCGATCCACTACAGCCGGCCCGTCAGGTATTGGGTGGCCTGAGCGAGCAGGTCGTGGTAGCGGCCTCCCTGGGACTGGCCGTTGCGGTGAGCATGATGCTGGCCTTCCAACCATGGCTGATCTTTGTTCCGCTGATCGCGGTGTATCCGCTACACCGGGCATTGCTGCTACCGCACTTCGAGCAGGCCGCCCGCACCGACTGCAAGACGGGCCTGCTCACCGCCGCCTTCTGGCGGGAGGAAGCAGACCGGGAACTGGAACGGGCGCGCCGGCTAGCCGAGCCGCTCGGGGTGCTGATGCTGGACCTGGATCACTTCAAGTCGTTCAACGACCGGATGGGACATCTGGTCGGTGATCAGCTGCTCCGGGCGGTGGCAGACGAGCTGCGCTCCGAGACCCGGCCTTACGACCTGGTAGGCCGATTCGGCGGCGAAGAATTCGTCATCCTGCTGCCTGGGGTCGGAAGCGCCCAGGTCGAGCACATCGCGGACCGGATCCGCGAGCGCATCAGCCGGCTGCGCGTTCTGGTGGATGGTCCACATGATCAGCCGACGACGGTGGGCGGCATCTCGATATCGATCGGCGCCGCGGTCCGGCCTGACGACGGTGATGACATCGACCACCTCGTGCTAGCGGCCGACGGCGCCCTGCTGGCCGCCAAGGCAGCCGGCCGCGACCGGGTCCGCCTAGCGCACCGCTAGCTCGCCGCTAACCCGATATGGAGCCATGTCGGGGTTTACAGTCGCCTCATAGCCCGATATGGCTCCATGTCGGCCGGCGGTGGGAGGCGCGTGGTGAGCAACGGGGGTGAGCTTGCGCGGCTGGGCACGGGCGAGTTGTTAGCGCGCGCCCGCGCAATGCGCGACGCCACCTACGGCACGTGGATGACCTACTCCCCCAAAGTGTTCCTGCCGTTGACCATGCTGTGCCGGGACCGCTGCGGCTACTGCACCTTCGCGCATGCTCCCCGTGAGTTGCCGTCGCCTTACTTAGAACTCGACGAGGTCCTCACCATCGCCAGTCAGGGTGCCCAGCTCGGTTGCCATGAGGCACTGTTCACCCTGGGCGAGTGCCCTGAGCAGCGCTACCCGTCAGCCCGACGCTGGCTGACCGACCACGGGTACTACTCCACCGTGGACTACCTGGTGGCGGCCTGCCAGGCAGTACTGGAGCAGACCGGCCTGCTCCCCCACGCCAACGCAGGTGCACTGCGCCGCGCAGAGCTCGCGGCACTGCGAACCGTAACCGCCAGCCAGGGCATGATGATCGAATCGTTGCGGGCGGACCTGCCCGCGCACCGCGGCGCCCCGGACAAGCACCCCGACCGGCGGCTGGCCACCCTGCACGCGGCAGGTGAGCTGGGCATCGCGTTCACCACCGGCATCTTGGTCGGCATCGGCGAGACCGAGGCCGATCGCGTGGTGGCGCTGGAAGCCATCGCACAGGCGCACCGCCGGTACGGGCATGTGCAGGAAGTGATCGTGCAGAACTTCCTGCCCAAGGCCGGCACAGCGATGCGGCATGTGCCGCCCTGCCCTCCGCGGGAGCATCTTCGAGCCATCGCGCTAGCCCGGCTGATACTGCCGCCGGAAGTCCACGTGCAGGCACCGCCCAACCTCACCGATCAACCAGAGGATCTGATCGCCGCCGGGATCGACGACTGGGGCGGGATCTCGCCGCTCACCGCGGACCATGTCAACCCTGAGCGGCCGTGGCCGGCGCTGGACCAGCTGCGGATCGTTACCGAGGCGGCGGGCCACACCCTGGCCCCCAGACTAACCATCTATCCCGAGTACGCCCGGCAATCGCCGCGTTGGCTGGACGAGGCGGTGCGCTTCGCCGTGCTGGATCGCTCGGACGCCGAGGGGCTTGGCCGGGACGATCCCGGGGCGGTGTTCCCCGAAACGGCGCGCCAGGCCATCAACGTCGGCGACGGTGCGGAGGTGACACTGGCCGGACGCCGCTCCACTGCCTGGTACGCCGGCACCACCATCGTGCCACCGCCGTTGCTGCCTGCGCGGCCACGCGCCAGCGGTGCGGTGCGTGAGGTACTCGACGGGGTGCGCGCCGGGCAGCGTCCCGAAGTCGACGAGCTGGTGACCTTACTGCGGGCCCGGGGTCCCGAAGTCGCCGCCGTGGCCGGGCTGGCTGACGAGCTGCGTGCCGCCGCGGTCGGCGACACCGTCACCTACGTGGTCAATCGCAACATCAACTACACCAACGTGTGCACGTTCCGCTGCCGGTTTTGCGGGTTTTCGAAGGGAAAGCTGTCGCTGAACCTGCGCGGAGCCCCGTACCTGCTGGAGCTTCGCGAGATCGTGGCGCGAGTGCTGGAGGCGCAGCGCAAAGGCGCGACCGAGGTCTGCTTGCAGGGTGGGATTCATCCCAGTTTCGACGGTGACTACTACGTGACGGTGTGCCGGACCATCCACGAGGCGGCACCCGAGGTGCACATTCACGGCTTCACCGCGCTGGAGGTCACCGAAGGTGCCCGGCGGCTGGGCGAGCCGCTGGCCTCCTACCTGACCCGGCTGCGCGAGGCGGGGCTGCGTTCGCTGCCCGGCACCGCCGCGGAAATCCTCGATGACGAGGTCCGGGCGGTGCTGTGCCCCGACAAGATCACGACTGCGGAGTGGTTGGAGGCCCACCGGGTGGCACATGCTGTGGGGCTGCGCTCCAACGTCACCATGATGTTCGGCGCGATCGAGCAACCCGTGCACTGGGCTCGCCACCTGCTGCGCGCCCGTGACCTGCAGGCGCAGACCGGTGGGTTCACCGAGTTCGTCGGGCTGCCCTTCGTGCACATGGCGACCCCGATGTATCTCAAGCGAGCGGCGCGGCGCGGACCGACCTGGCGGGAGGTGTTGCTCGTGCACGCGGTAGCCCGGATCGCCTTGCACCGGCTGATCGACCACGTGCAGGCCTCCTGGGTCAAGCTCGGCGCCTCGGGTGCGCGCCAGCTGCTGCAAGCAGGGGTCGACGATCTCGGTGGGACGCTGATGGATGAAAACATCAGCCGCGCCGCCGGCGCCAGCCATGGACAGGCCTTGGACGAGGTCGGCTTCCGGGCGATCGTGGCGCCGCTCGGCCGCACGCTGGCTCAGCGCACCACCCTTTACGAGCCGGTCGGGATCACGACCCGCTAGCCCTAACCAGCATCCGCAGCTGGGCGAACAACTCGTCGCGGCTGGTCACGTCCAACCGTTGACGTATCCGCGCGACGTGATGCTCGACGGTCTTGGCGGAGATGAACAAACGCTGCCCGATCTGGCGGTAGGTCAGTCCGGTCAGGATGAGTTCGGCGACCTCGCGTTCCCGGTCGCTCAGCATGGGCGCGGCGGCTGGCTGGGAGGTCAACTGCCCGGGGTCCGGTACATCGTCCACCGCGGACGTGGGCGCGCCCGGGCCACTGGCTTGCAGCGCCCTAGCACATCCCAGCAGAGCCACCATGGCCTTACGGTCGGTAGTGCGGATCGCAGCCTGGCCGGCCAGCCGGGAGCCGTCGTTGGCCAGCCCGATCGACTGCAGTCCACGGGCTGCGGTCTCCACCTCTGAGTAATCAAAATCTCCGGTCAGCACCTGCATCCACGCGCGGCCGGCGGCAGCCAGCAAGGCGGCGTAGTGGCTGGTCTTCGCGGCTTCCACCAGTGCAACCGCATGCTCGGTCACCGCGGCGGGTTGGTCTCGTAGGAGTGCGGCGTGCAGGCCGTACCAGTGCCGCGGCGTTGACCACAGCGGCGGGTCACCGAGCCGCTCAAGCAGGATCCGGGCCTGTTCCAGATGCGGCGCGACCCGATCAAACTCTCGTAACTTGGCCGCTGCCACAGCGAACTCGCCCAGCGGCAGGAGGGTGAACAGATCAACCGGGTGGCGGACGATCGCTTCCCGCGCAGCAACCCAGGCGGCTTGCAGCGCGGGGATGTCACCTTCTCGCCGGGCTAGGCCGACCGCCAGCGCAGCGGCGAACAGTCCCTCCCGGGGTTCGAGAGTGCCTGAATCGGGGACGGTGCGGTCCAACCAGCGTCGAGCCTGCGCGGCGTCTCCGCGGATCATCGCTGTCCAGGCCAGCAGGAGTTGGTACCGCGCTCGTGTGAACAATCCACCGGCACCGCTGTCGAGGGCACGTTCCAGGACCGACACGGCAACGTCGAGTTCCCCGGAATGCAACGCCACAATGGCCGCCAACGCCGCCGGGGTGTCCGGGAGCAGCACGGTGTTGCCGCCGGGTTCGAGCAGCGCAGCGGCCCGGGTCAGCGTGGACAGCGCCGTGGTGGGGGCCGATACAGGTGAGCCGAGGATCGACTCCAGCACTCCGCTGGCCATCAGGGCCTCCGCGCCGGCTACCAGGGTCGGCGGTCGCTCGCCGTCAGAGGCCGCCAGCACCTCGCGGGCTTCGGTCAGCGATCCGGTACCGAGCAACGCCAATGCGGCCAGGGGTGCCGCCGAACCCATCCGGGCAGGACCAACCCACCGATAGATTTCGGCGCTGCGCGCTAGCAAACCGCGCTGGGCTAGAACTGCCCCCGCGACACGGGCCGCTCTGGCGGGATCAGGGCAGCCCGGATCGGATAACGCTTGGTCGGCCCACCGTAATGCGGCATCCAGGTCACCGGTGTGCGCTGCAGCCTCAGCCCGGCGAGCTGCCAGCGAGCTCGCATCGCCCCCCGCGCAGACCGCCTGGGTGTAGAGCTGCCCAGCCTGAGCGGCCGCGTCAGGTCCGGGCGGGACACTGGAGCCGCAGCCCGCGAGCGCGGCATCGCCGGCAGTCTCGAAGACCGCTGCGAGGTCACTACCGCGGGCGCCGGCGGTGACAAGTTGCTGCGCCAGATCGAGCGCTGGACGGTCGCGTTCGAGGTGCGCGTCGAGCACCAGCCGCTGGATCACCCGCCTGGTGCCCGGTGCCGCACTGGTCACCAGCGCCCGCCGCACCAGCGGGATGAGCTGGCCCTCCGCCAGCAGCAGACCATGCGCCTGCGCCATGGACCACAGGTCGGCGATTCCGGACGGATCGACCGCGAGTACGGCAGCGAGGATCTCGGGGTCAGGAGCGGCACCCAGGGCCACCGCAAGCAGCATTGCCCGCAACTGGCGGGGCAGCCGGTCAAGCTCATAGCGAACACGGTCGACGACCTCTACCGGCAGTTCAGGACGGTCAGGATTGAGCCGGCCGGCGGTATCCATTGCGCGCAGGACCCGGTCGATAAGCATCGGCGATCCACCGGTCTGCTCGTAGAGCAAATCGACCATGGCCGCAGTCGGGGCTTGATCGAGCAGTGCCGCACAGCGGATCTGCGTTGCGCGACGGTTCAGCAGACCCAACAGGACTGGTGGCTGCTGGCGGCTCACCGCGTCCTCGAGTGCGTCGAGTGCAGGTTTCCGCGGCCAGGGCCGGTAGGCGACGATCATCCGCGCGTCGCCGACTAGCGCGATCTGGCACAGCCGTTCCAGGTCGCTGCCCTCCAGCCGATGGGCGTCGTCGACCACAACAGCCACCTCGGTCGGTTGCATCAGCCCGGGTTCGGCCTCATCAATCCCCACCACCGTGAGTCCGGCCGCGAGGTAAGCCTCGCGTAGCGCGGCCAACAGCGCGGTCTTACCACATCCCCCAGGGGCCACCACGGCGATCGACAGCGGCGCCGACGGATCAGCACAGACCGTGCTGTACAGCGCCTGCGCGGGCAACACCCCGGCAAGCGATACCTCGGGAGTGTCTTGTCCTGCACGCGACAGTTGGCAGCGGGCCGTCACCGAGTTCACGTAGTTGGCCTCCGAGGTTAGGGCCGGCGGGGCTTGGGAGAAGGTGTGGTAGTTGCGGTTGCTGGGGCTGAGCTAGTCGTGGGGGGTGTTGCGGACGTCGTCGTGGTGGAAGCCGGATCCGTGGGCGGTGTCGTCGTGTGAGTCGGGGGCGGCGGGGGACTGGACCAGCTGCTCGTCCAGGTGTAGGTGGTGACCCAGCTGGGCGGGGATGCGCTCGCGGGTGCCACTGCGGGATCTGGCTTGGCGGCGGCCGCCACGTGGTTCGGAGCTCCTGGCGATGGCGTGGGGGTACGGACCGCGCCGCCGGATCCGGCTGTGCCGGGGCTGATCTCTCCGGGGAGCGGGGCACTGGGCTGGGAGCTTGCGGAATCAGTAGCTTGCGGCACGCCAGGGGTTGGGGTAGCGCTTACCCGCTGGCCATCAGCCGCAGGAGTTCCCGCGTTCGCTGCAGGATTGGTGGTATCGCTACGGGCGATCAAGAACGGGACCGAGGCCACGCCGGCCGCAGTGAGCAGCGCTAGAGCCCCGGCAAGGACGATTCCTGTTGCGCGCCGGGAACTGGTTCGGCGTCGTTGCACCTCGGCCGGTGGTACGTCAAGGGGGATGGCGGTCAGGGCGGGTCGTTCAGGGCGGTGCGCTGGTTGCGGGAGTGACGCCGGTTCGGCTGGCTCGTCGGGTTGGGGTTGAT
>DASQVU010000190.1:0-4085 GCA_035640615.1 Pseudonocardiaceae bacterium | reverse complement strand
ATTTTGAAGCCGCACGTCATCAGGTTTGTCACCATCGCGTTGCGCAGGTCAGCGAAATGGTCAGTGGGCGGCACCGGGAAGTAACCGCTCTTGTAATTGACCTTGTAACCTTGGTTACGGCCGTCCTCCTCAGCGCCGGTGTTCCACCAGCCAGCTTCCGAGTCGATCTCGTGGAACGCGCTGTTGGGAGTGGTGTCAAAACGCACGGAGTCGAAGCAGTAAAACTCGGCTTCCGGGCCGAAGTACGCCGTATCGGCGATGCCAGTCGAGGCCAGAAACTCCTGCGCTTTGCGCGCCACATTTCGCGGATCCCGGCTGTATGGCTCGCGGGTGAGTGGGTCGTGCACGAAAAAGTTGATATTTAGTGTCTTCTGCACCCGGAACGGATCCACGCGTGCCGTGGCAAGGTCAGGGAGCAGCTGCATGTCCGACTCGTGGATCGATTGGAAACCGCGCACCGACGAGCCGTCGAAGGCCAGACCCTCCTCGATGACGTCTGCGTCGAAATATTCCCCCGGAACTGTGAAGTGCTGCATGACGCCCGGCAGGTCGCAGAACCGGACATCGACGAACTCGACGTCCTCGTCAGCGATGAAGCGCAGGACCTCATCGGGGTTGGAGAACACTGTACGTTCACTCCTTCGTGCGCTGTGCTATGGACCGGCGTGATCGGTCACGTCGCTGCGGCGAACCTAAGAGGGCGATGTTGCACCACCGTCACCCGGATGTTTCGCCAAGGTTAAAGGGCTGGTGATGAGCAAGGCTAGACTGCCGGCGGCATAACCTAGTCGAGTGAGCAGATGGACCCAAACCTGGCTGACCGGCCGTGCTGATCAGCCCCCTGAGGACCCGCAAGCAGCCTCTGGCGGGCAGGACTATCCCGGTCAGCGACTCGGTCTACCCGAACATGGACCAGGCTCTGCCGGTGGTTTCGGTCCCCGCATTCTCGCGCTGTTCATCGACTGGCTGCCGTGCTCGGTGGCGGCCCAACTGTTGACGAAAAACCCGGCGTTCTCGGCACTGGTGCTGTTTGCCGCGATCACGGTGTTCTCGGTGGGTCTCGCGGGCCGCACGGTAGGGCATGCCGTGGCCGGCCTGCGGGTCGCACTGCTGGACGGCCGGCGCGCCGGTTTCCCCGCCGCGGTGATCCGCACAGTGCTGCTGTGCCTGCTCATCCCCCCGGTCGTCTACAACACCGACGGCCGCGGCCTGCACGACCGTGCCGCCGGCACCATTGTGCTCCGCACCCGCTAGCGCCCCGTTGTACCGCGACATGGAGACATATCGGGGAACAACGGGGTCGAATACGGAGCGGGAGAAGGTGCGGTCGACTCAGCGGCGGCGCGCGGCGCGTTGGACGTTGCGCATCTTGGCGCCCTGGGGGATGGGGCCTTTAGGCATCGCGGCCGCGCGAGTGGACAGGATGGCCAGCTTCGTCTCCAGCCCGTCGATCTGCGAGGTACTGACGTTGCGGGGCAGCTTGGCCAGATGCCGGGGCAGTTGCGCCAGTGGCACCTGGCCTTCCCCATTGCCTACCGTGATGTCGTAGATCGGAGTGTCGCCGATCAACCGGGATACCCGCTTCTTCTCCTGGGCCAGCAGTGGCTTGACTCGATGCGGGGCGCCTTCTGCCACCAGGACCACGCCCGGCCGCCCGATGACCCGATGCACCGCGTCCAGTTGCGTGGTGCCCGCCACGGCTGGTGTCACCCTCCACCCACCGCGCATGTTCTCCAACGCCCATGCCGCGGCGCCCGGCTGACCCTCCGCCTTGGCGAAGACATTGCGCTGGACCCTCCGGCCAAAGATGAATATGGCGCCGAGCACACCGAGCGTGACACCCAGCGGCAGGGCCACCCATTGCTGGCCGAACACGAAACCCACGCCGAACGCTACTGCGACGGCCAGCAAGAACACGCCGATCATCAAAGGCAGCAGCGCCTTGTCCTCTCGGCGCTGGATATTGAAAGCCTCGAGAACTTGCGCCCGGCGCTGCTTGGCGGCAGCGCGGCGCTCCTGCTTCGCGGCCTTCGCCGCTGCGGTGTCTTTTGGGCCGGCGGCAGGTTTCGGGGCAGGTTTAGCGGGCATGGCTCATAGAATACTTGCGGGTCATCTTCCAGCGATTGCCCTGACCGGCCGACAATCAGCGGGTTAGCAGGCGGGTCGCCTCCTGGGCGGCTGGGCCGGCGGCGGCCAGCTTCGCGAGGTGCTCGGACAACTGCCCGCCGCGCCGCGCGACGGCCTTGGCATACAGCTGACCAGCCCGGTAGGACGATCGGACCAGTGGTCCAGCCATCACGCCGGAGAATCCCATCAGCTCCGCCGTGCGGGCGTGCTCGACGAACTCCTGCGGGGTGACCCACCGAGCCACCGGATGGTGTCGGGCCGACGGGCGCAGGTACTGGGTGACGGTCAGCAGCTCACATCCCGCTGTGTGTAGGTCGACCATCGCGGCGGTGACCTCGTCGGGCTGCTCACCCAGCCCCAGGATCAGGTTCGACTTGGTGATCAGTCCCCGGTCCCGGGCGGCCCGCAGGACAGCCAAGGACCGCCCGTAGCGAAAGGCCGGCCGGATCTGCTTGAAGATCCGCGGCACCGTCTCCAGGTTGTGCGCCAGCACCTCGGGTGCGGCATCGAACACCTCGCCGAGCCGTGCGGAGCACGCGTTGAAATCCGGGATGAGCAGCTCCACACCGGTGCCGGGATTGAGCAGGTGGATCTGCCGGACGGTCTCGGCGTACAGCCAGGCACCACCGTCGGGCAGATCGTCGCGGGCCACACCGGTGACGGTGGCGTAGCGCAGCCCCATTGCCTGCACTGACTCCGCGACCCGCCGTGGCTCATCGCGGTCCAGCGCGGCTGGGCGTCCGGTATCGATCTGGCAGAAGTCGCACCGCCGGGTGCACTGATCGCCGCCGATCAGGAAGGTCGCTTCCCGGTCCTCCCAACACTCAAAGATATTAGGGCAGCCGGCCGCCTCGCAGACGGTGTGCAGGCCCTCCCGCCGAACCAGACCCTGCAACTCGCGAAACGACGGACCCATGGTGGCCCTGGTCCGGATCCATGCAGGCTTGCGCTCGATCGGGGTCTGGCTGTTGCGGACCTCCAGACGCAGCAGCTTGCGACCTCCTGGCTCGGTTGCTGGGGGGCTCACGAGAGCCACCCTACGCGGGATCCGGCGCGACACCGGTGAGCTGCGCGGTGCGCTCCCACAGCAGCTTGGCGGTGTGCTCGTGGTAAGCAGCGGTGCTCGCCATCACGCGGCCAGGGGCCCCGCGAGTCTCCCCGAGGCTGGTCGGTCCGAAGTACTCCCCACCGCGGACATCAGCTGCGGTGGCCGCATAGAGCTGCGGCAACGCCCCAGCCCCAACGCCCTGACCGACCAGCTTGTTGCCCCACTTCGTCAGCTGGGCGAACGGCTCCGGCAGGTACATCCGAGTGGTATTCGGCACCAGTTCAGTGTCGGTGATGCCCGGATGGGCGGCGACGGCGATGAGCTCCCGGCCAGCGGCTCGGGCCCGCCGGTCCAGTTCGAAGGTGAACAGCAGGTTCGCCAGCTTCGACGCGCTGTAGGCGGTGACTGGGTTGTATCGCCGCCGCTCGAAGTTCAGGTCGTCGACGTTCAGCCCACCGCCACGGTGCGCCAGGCTGGATACCGTGACCACCCGCGCACCGGGCACCAGCGCCGGGCCCAGCAACCAGGTCAACGCGGCGTGCCCGAGGTGGTTCGTGCCGATCTGCAACTCGAACCCGTCGGTGGTGCGCCGTGGTGGGGACGCCATCACGCCAGCGTTGTTCACCAGCACGTCCAGCCGGTCACCGGTGATCGCCCGCACCTCGTCAGCAGCCTTGCGGACCGAGCTGAGGTCAGCCAGGTCGAGCTGCACGAGCGTGGCGTCCGCTTCGGCCCCGGACCGCACCCGGTTCAACGCCGCCTGCCCGCGGTGCAGATCGCGGCAGGCCAGCAGCACCGTCGCGGCGTGCCTGGCGAGCACCATGGCGGTCTGCAAGCCCAGCCCCGAGTTGGCTCCGGTGATGAGTACCGTGCGGCCGGACTGGTCGGGGATGTCGACCTCATGCCAGCG
>DASQVU010000189.1:0-3989 GCA_035640615.1 Pseudonocardiaceae bacterium | reverse complement strand
TGGCGCATTGAGATCGAGCTGCCGGACCTCGGCACGCCGGCCGGTGGCGCGAACTTCATCGGCAGTTGCCTTAGCGCCCTGCTCGTCGCTGTGCCAGGTGATTCCGAGATCGCACCCCAACTCAGCCAAGGCCACCGCGGTCGCCTTTCCGATGCCGGAATCAGATCCCGTGACGATCGCGGTTCGAGGAAAGTCCTCCGGTGTCTTCCGTGAAATATCCATGGGACGGTGTTCCCGATGCCAACAGTCCTGAACGCACCATCACCGCATCGAGATGCGGTGGCTACAGCAGCCGGCGCAAGGCGCGTACTGACTCCACGCCCGGGTCGCCAGCTGCAGATTGAAGCGGGTGTCCGGGTCGTTAAGCTCATGACCGGACACCTCCCGGATCGGTTGTAGTCAATAACGCAGCGCACTGCGAGGTAGTGAGAGGGCCCTTGCCGTGAGGTCGTAGCTGCCGCCGCATTCCAGGTAACACGCCAACGTCTCTACCAGCTGCGTGTCTTTGGTGTCATTGTAGTCAATCAGGGTACCGAGCCAACATGATTAATATATCGACCGTCTCAATGTTCCGCGATTTCGGAAAGCAGTTGGTAGATGCCGAGGTCGTCGAAAACGGTGATCTGTTCGGGGCAACCGGTAGCGTTCGCAGGGCGAGGCGGGCCTGCCCATAGGAACGCGGGAACTCGGCTGGCTCGATGCACGGTGCACCGACCGCGACCCGGCAACTGCCCCGCGATCCCAAACGAGCCATGATCGTAGCCTGGAACTGCGCCCAGTCAGGGTCGGCCTGACAGAGCACCGCCACTCCTTCCGGGCGTGTGGTGAGCAGGGCACCGACCTCGATGTCGCGCACCGCGCCCAAGAACGCCTTCCGGTCGGCGCGCTGCCTTCCATCGGCGACGATAACCACTCGATGCGGGCGAACCAGGTCGTAACCCAGTGCCCGGCTCAACCTCGGGCGCTGTCCGGGTCGGTACCAGCCAGCAGATCCTCGACGAGACCGCGTCGCAGTCGCAACTCTCTCTCGCGCGCTCAAAGCTCGACGGGTGCCAAGCTGAGCACGGTATTCGCGTGCTCAAGAGCGGCTTTCGCTGTCCACGGCAGTTCAGTGTGGATCGATTAGGGCGATAACGCCAAAGCGGTGCGCGTCTTTTCGGCTCACCCGCCGACCGGCGGCAAAATCTGACGTCAGCTCAGGGTCAGCCACAAAATGGCGGCAGCAGCCGGATCAACTCGACGCGGTGGAACCGCGCCTTGCGCGGCCGGACTTTTACGGCGCCGGTTCGGCCGAGGGTTTCGACTGTCTGAGCCCCGGGTAGGCGCACCAGAGGTAGCGCACGGGCTTGGGAGGGCGTGGAGATGGCCGGTCGGTCGGGAACCAACGCGGTGGGGGTGGTGACCACCGGAGCCTTGACCGCCGAGGCGCTCGGCACGTTCATGTTCACCTTCGCCGGGACGGCGACCGTACTGGCGGTGCACAAGCTGCGTGGTGTGCCGACCGGATTCGCCGCCGTGGGCGATATCGCGATCAGTATCGCGTTTGCCTTTGGGCTGGTCGCGGCAGTCTACGTGGTGGCCTCGGTGTCCGGTGCGCACGTCAATCCGGCCGTAACCGTGGGCGCTGGTCGCAGTCCGCAAATTTCCGTGGTCGATAGTGCCCGGTTACCTCGCCGCGCAATTCACGGCGCGATCCTGGCTGGATTGATGAACTGGTTCGTCTTTGGTGGCCAATTACGGGAAAGCCTCATCCTGGGTTCGACCCGTCCGGGACCGGGCATTCCGTGGTACACGGCACTGGTCCTGGAGTTCGTCGTCACCCTGGTGCTGATGGTGGTGATCATGGCAATGGCCGTGTACCAGCGGAAGCCGGGCGGGGGCACCCAGTCCGGGTTGGCGATCGGGTTGTGGGTAGGTGCCGCGATCTTTCTGGCGCTGCCGATCTCGGGCGGGTCGCTGAACCCGGCGCGCACGCTGGGGCCGGACATCGCCGCGTTGCAGTTCCCGTTCTGGTGGATTTACGTCGTCGGACCGGTGTGCGGGGCGGTGGTCGGAGCTGCGCTGTGGACAGCCGTACTGAGTAAGGGTCACAAGGAGGTCATCGAGGCCGGCGGCCCGCTGCAGCCTGTGCTGGCGCGGTCAGCGAATCCCGGTCACGACGGCCGGTGAAGTCAAGGAGAGCAGCATGAAGGCGTTGACCTGGCAGGGCAAGCGGGACGTGCGGGTGGAAAACGTTCCCGACCCGAAAATCGAGCAGTCGACCGACGCGATCGTGCGGATCACGAGCACCAATATTTGCGGCTCCGACCTGCATCTGTATGAAGTGCTCGGAGCGTTTCTTGAGCCAGGCGACATACTCGGCCACGAACCGATGGGCATCGTCGAAGAGGTCGGCCCTGAAGCAGCTGCGCACATCCAGCCCGGAGACCGGGTCGTGGTGCCGTTCAACATCTCCTGCGGGCATTGCTGGATGTGTCAACGCCAGCTCTATGCGCAGTGCGAGACCACGCAGGTGCGCGAGCACGGCAAGGGCGCGGCCCTGTTCGGCTACACCAAGCTCTACGGCAGCGTGCCAGGTGGCCAGGCCGAGTACCTGCGGGTGCCACAAGCCCACTTCGGGCCGATCAAGGTGCCGGAGGGCCCACCGGATGACCGGTTTGTCTACCTATCAGACATCCTGCCCACGTCATGGCAGGCCGTGGTGTACGCCAACGTCCCCAAGGGTGGCTCGATCGCGGTCTACGGGCTGGGCCCGATCGGGCAGCTGTGCACCCGGATCGCCCGGCATCTGGGCGCGGAGCGGGTCTTCGGTGTCGACCTGGTGCCCGAGCGGCTGGAGACGGCCCGCCGCCACGGCATCGAGGTGGTCGATCTGACGTCCGTCGACGATGTTCCCGGGTACCTCAGAGACGCTACCGACGGCCGTGGCCCGGACGGGGTGATCGACGCCGTGGGCATGGAAAGCCACGGTGACCCGATCCAGAAACTCGGCCAGCAGATGGCGACGACACTCCCGGACGCCATCGGTGGCCCGATGGCGGAGAAGTTCGGCATCGACCGGCTGGGCGCGCTGACCGACGCGATCGACACCGTCCGCCGGGGCGGCACCGTGTCGATCATCGGTGTCTACGGCGGGGCAGTGGACCCCATGCCGATGCTGCAGATGTTCGACAAGGGCATCCAGCTACGCATGGGGCAATGCCACGTCAAGCGCTGGATCGACGACATCATGCCGCTGCTGGTCGACGACACCGACCCGCTGGACACTGAGGGCTTAGCCACTCACCACCTGCCGCTGGATCAGGCACCGCACGGCTACGAGATCTTCCAGAAGAAACAAGACGGCTGCCAAAAGGTCGTGCTCCGACCCTGAGGGGGCTGGACCGTGAAACGAGCGATTTCCGAGTCGGTCGTGGTCATCACCGGCGCCTCCAGCGGCATCGCGCGGGCCGCCGCGCTGGCCTTCGCCGAACGCGGGGCCAGCGTGGTGCTCGCCGCCCGCAGCGAGGACTCCCTCCAGGAGGCAGCCCAGGACTGCCAGCGCGCGGGCGGTCGGGCACTGGCCGTGCCCACCGATGTCACCGACGAGGCCGCGGTAGACGCGCTGGCCCGGCGCGCGAGCGAGGCGTTCGGCCGGATCGACGTGTGGGTCAACGCCGCCGCCGTCATCGCTTACGGCGAGTTCGAAAAGACCCCGACCGAGGTCTACCGGCGGGTGATCGAGACCAACCTGTTCGGCCAGATCCACGGAGCTCGTGCCGTGCTGCCCTACTTTCGCCAGCAGGGCAGCGGCGTCATGATCAATATCGCCTCGGTGTGGGGCAGCATCACCTCGCCCTACGTCAGCGCCTATGTGGTCAGCAAGTTCGGGGTGCGGGCCTTTTCCGAGTGCCTGCAGGAGGCGCTGCGGCTGGAGAAACAGACCCGGGACATCCACATCTGCACGATCCTGCCGCAGTGCGTGGATACCCCGATCTTCCGGCACGCGG
>DASQVU010000188.1:0-40703 GCA_035640615.1 Pseudonocardiaceae bacterium | reverse complement strand
GGCGTTGACGGACACCCCGGTACCCACCAGATCAGCAGCCAGGTCGAAACTGGCCATCACCTGGGCGAGCTTGGAACGGGCGTAGGCGGTGGCACCGTCGTAGCCGTGCTCGGTGAACGGATCGTCGGGGTCCAGTGCCAGCTGACCAGCGGAAGCGACCTGCACGATGCGGGCCGGTGCGGAGGCGACCAGCCGGTCGGCCAGCCGCCGGGCCAACAGATAGCTCGCCAAGTGGTTGACCGCGAAGCGCAGCTCGATGCCATCAGCGCTGACCTCGCGGCCGGCGCTGGGCGCACCGAAGCCAACCCCGGCGTTGTTGACCAGTGCATGCAGCTGCGGGTAACGGTCCAGCACCTCGTCGGCTAGCCGGTGGACCTGGGCTAGATCGGCGAGATCGGCCTGGACAATATCGATCTCGCGGCCGGTCGCTGCACGGATCTCCTGGTAGGTGCGGTGCAGGCGCTGGGTGTCGCGGCCGTGTGTGACGACGGCGGCACCCGCGGCTGCCAGCCGCTGAACCAAGTGCCGCCCCAGGCCGCTGGTGGCTCCGGTGACCAGCACGGTTTGCTCGTCGATCGGACGCATTCCAGCCTCCTCGATGTTGCCTCCGACCCTAGGGATCAAGACCTATGCCGAGATTCCAGCCAGCCGATGGGTGTATTGCCCGCAGAGGTAATGCTGCTTTGGTCAGGAGGACGCTAGCGTCACCGCTGGTTGTGCTCAGAGGGGTCCATCCGCAACGCAACAGTGCCTCATTCCGCGTTCGAATGTCGCTGCGGCTGGACCGGTTCTGGCGTAATCTCGCCTCGGCCTCCACGGGGATGATCATGACGAGGCTCGCCTGTTTGAGGGGTTGTTCCCACCGGCTGTATTCCTCTGGCTTGCCAGCTCCTCATTCTGTGGCGACCCCAAAGCGCAGCGCTTTTGGAAGGAACAGCCATGTCCCGTCTCTCCCCGGCCCCGCTGTCTGCGGCTGACCGCTACGCCGGCGGCGTAATCGGCCATGAAGTGCCCACCGAACAGCAGCGGCTGCACCTGCTGGAACAAATGCTCGACCCGGACACAATCCGCACACTGGAACAGCGTGGCATCCAGCCGTGGTGGCGCTGCCTGGAGCTAGGCGTTGGTAGCGGGTCGATCGCCCGCTGGCTGGCCTCCCGCTGCCCGGACGGACAGATCATCGCCACTGACATCGGCACGACGTTCCTCGCCGGACTGTCCGCCCCGAACCTGCAAGTGCTGCAGCATGACGTGGTGGCTGAGGACTTTCCAGTCGGCTCGTTCGATCTCATCCACGCCCGGTGGCTGCTGATGAACCTGCCCGAGCGGGAGGAGGTGCTGACCAAGGCAGTTAGCTGGCTCGCCCCGGGCGGCTGGCTGATCACCGAGGAGATGGACCTCTTCCCGGTAAGCTCCTCACCGCACCCGGCGATCCGGCGGTTCATCGACGCCTTCGAACAACTGCTCGCCGACTCCCACGGCGCGGACTTCCGCTGGGCACGACGCCGGCTGCCAGCCGCGCTGGCCGAGGTCGGCCTGAGCGAGCTTGGCATGTCCGCATCGGTCAAACACGTCGGCGACGGTAGCCCGGACGACGCGGCCTACCGGTTTTCCATGGCTCAGCTTCGCTCCGGATTGGTGGATGGCGGGCTGCTATCCGAGGCCGAATACACCGCCGCCCTCGCCGCACTCGATGACCCAGCGGTTATCGACGCGCCGTTCGCCAACATCGCTGCCTGGGGCCGACGCCCACCGTCGTGACAAAACAGTAGAGGTGTGAATCGATACATCTGCACGCGGCGGCCAATTCGACGGCCTATAAAATCCTGCTAGAAGCAGCAAAAGAGCAATGCCAGCCCCGTACTAAGCATCCATAGGGCTGGATGACAGGACTAACGTGAACATAACCGCTATTGCGCCGGTTCACAGAGCGGCTGGATCAACTGCAGACCTAGATGGTGTTCGTCAGCGAAAGTGACGTAACTAATACACACACGCTGGTACACGCTGAAAGGTTGCCGCAGCTCAGCGGCGCACAACAACACTCACCGGCAGGCGGACACACAGCCAAGCAGTGTTCACACCGGGGTGGTCAACCAGTCCGCATAGCTGGGTATGAGATGTCGTCAGGTGCAGCCGCTATTGGTCAGGGTGAAACACGATCGCGATGAATACCGCCCGATCGTCGCATCGAGATATCCCGCCACCTGGGGGGCGTGTCTTGGCGGGCGGGACCAACGGTTCGACTGGAGCCCCAACTCATCGGTACCCGTTCGACGGCTGGCTTGGCGAGCACCTGCGAGTCGGTGGCACTGGCCATGCCATGGTCGCGAATGTGGACCGCGTGATGTGCGTTGGCGATTAGCAGGGGACAGATTCGGGGCGAGAGGTTCTCATCGATCAGGAACCTTCACGGAGGCGGCCTCAGTGGGTAGTAGTGCTCGGCGAGCGCTTCAGCGGCGTAGTTCAGCGCCGCAGGAATGTCGTCGGGTTCAAGGTCGGGATGCCCACTGACGATCTCGTCAACACTCATGCCACCAGCGACCATCCGCAGCACGGTGACGACGGGGAAGCGAAGGCCCCGGATTGCAGGGCTGGCCGTCCATTTTGTCAGGATCGATCGTGATGCGGTCGTGTACTTGCGCGCTCACGTGCGACCATCCCTGCCCGGTGCCAGTGTGCTCACTGTAGCTGTAAGGACTCTACGTCGATCTCGGCTTAGCCATGTGCTGCAACCAAAACTCCATGGAGTGTGGACGGCTTCGCTAGAACCCGTTCGTTGGGCGGGTCGGCGCCATCGCCAAGATGAGTACGCTGCCTGCCTCTCAGCCCTACGTTGGTGCTGCGTCCACTATGGACTCGGTGGGCATGAACTTGGGCATGAACTGGGGGTCTAACAGGGCATCTCATGCCCACCAGCGACGACTTGTGGTACGTATTTGCGCAGGTAGTCGCCCTGTGACTCTGGCTGTGGCTGCCTCATAATCCGTCAGGTCGTGGGTTCGAATCCCACCCGCCCCACCCTTCCTAGCTCGGGGATGGTCCCGGGGTTGCGCTGATAGCAGGGCAGCGGTGGGACCAACCCTCTGAAGTGCGGAAAGCCTTCGTGTATCGCCGCTTGTCGCTCGTCGCAGGATTCCTCCGACTGCGGGAGACGAGGACCTCACCACGCTCGCGCGCCAGGCCGGTGCTGATGCCCGCACCACCGGTTGCGGTAGCAGTATTGAGACGGACGCGAGCGTCGGCGAGCTTGGCCGAGTAGCGTGGGCGCTCCGGCCAATCCCGGCGGAGGTGCCCGATGAGCCAAGACAGTTCATCTCACGTCGAAACCTTCAATCCGTGGAGCATCGTCAACCTGGTGTTCCATCACCTGGCCGAGCAGGGTTTGCATCCTGTCTTGGGGGTGACTGGCGACCCTGGTGAACCGGCAGCACAGCTGTTGCGCGCGCTCGGCATCCAGCCGGCCGCCGAAGGAAACCGGCAGGCATCCCGGGACGTACGCCAGCATCTGGCCGACATCCGAGCTGCCATGCTCGGGGACGGCTGATCAATCCCGTTTTGAGGGCGTGTTCCGTTGCGGCACCTTGATGCCGTAGTAGCGGATCTTGCGGTAGATCGTGGCTCGTGACATGCCCAGATGGCGGGCTGCCTCGACGCGGTTACCAGCACTGTTGATCAGCGCTTCGACGATAGCGTCGCGCTCGATGGACTCCAGAGGGCTGAGCACGCGCCGGGCGGTGGACAGCGCATCGGCCGGCAGATCCGCCAGCTCGATCACCCCGGTCCGTCGGTGTGCCACGATCTTGCACAGCACCTCGCGCAACTGTCCAACGTTGCCCGGCCACCGGTTGCGCATGAGCAGCCGCATCGCCTCGGCCGAGCAGGTCAGGTCGGCGCCCCGAGTCAGCCGGGCAATCAGCAGACGCACTAGCTCGGGAAGGTCTTCGATGTGGTGGCGCAACGGCGGCACCTGCACCGAGGACGGGAAGCATGCGATCAGGTTGTCCAGCTCCTCGCTGCGCGGCGCGCCGCTCCGGCGAGTCGCCACCACCCAAGTGCGCGGACGGTCGGCGCTGAGCCGCGCCTCGGCCAGCAGCTCGGCCAGTGCGCCGAGGACGTCGGCGGGCAGCCGGTCAACGTGCCGCAAGATCAGCGTGCCGGACCCGAGGGTCAGCTCGTCGGTTACCACACCGAGCCACTTGTCGGCCTCGGTGCAGTCGTCGGCGTCCAGCACCCGCAGATGTGCACCCGGTTTGCCAGCCCGGTGCGCGCCAGCCGCCAACGTCAGTTTGCCGACCCCGGCCTCGCCCTCGAGATCCACCCACTCACCGGCCCGCAGATGGGCCTCGACCATCTTGGCGCAGCGCATCCACGGCATGCTCGAGCCAACCACGCCCGGCATCGCCGCTGATCCACGCTCCACTGGGCGGGTTGCCGGCTCGGTGGTCAGCAACTGCACCTGCACGACGCCGCCAATCGCCGTTGACTCGCTCCAGCTCGGCTTGCAGCTCACCCGCACGTTCGTACCGCTGGGCAGCGAGGTGGTGAACACGCGGGCCTTGCCGCCGGTCAGCGCCTCGGCGGCCTGCCCCAGCAACGCCACCTGATCCTGCGGGTCGATCAGCTCCCGGGCGCTGTCGTTCATCATCACGAGATCGGTGCCGATGGCCAGTACGCAGCCGCGGTTACGGCGGCAGGCCAGCAAGTAGTCGTGCAGCAGCGCAAGCTCGCGGCGGCCGACCTGCTCCAGCAGTGCCTCTTCGATCTGGGCAGCGATGCTCGACGCCGCTGCGATCATCGCCGGATTGGCGTCGGCTCGCCAGCAGGTCAGATCGAGTATGCCCAGTAGCTTCCCGGTGGTCGGATGGCGGATCGGGGCACCCGCACAGGCCAGGTCTTCCAGGTGTTCGACGTAATGCTCGTGCCCGAAAACGTGCGCGGGTCCACGGCCTTCCAAGGTGGTGCCGATCCCGTTGGTGCCGGCGAACTGTTCGGCGTAGCTGAACCCGGGCGCCAGCCATACCCTGTCCAGCTTCTCCTGTAACCGGGAGTCACCGGTGCGGCGGTCCAGGACCACGCCCGCGGCATCGGTGAGGATGATGCTGATCGGTTCGCCGGAGTACTGCACCGATGCGGCACTGATCGGTCCGTCGGCGGCACGCGCAAGACGCGATTTGCGGTCGAGATTGGGCTCAAAGGGCAGCTCAAGGTTGTCGGTGGCTACCTTCCAGTCTCGGGACCGGCTCCACGAGGCCAAAATAGGATCCCTGACGACACCGGGCCGGATCGGTTCGGAGGTCAGGAATCGTTCTCGGGCCTGCGCCAACCCGCCACCGCGCTGCGTGTCCCGATCGCCGCCGGCTGCGGTGTCCTTCTTGGCTGGGGGTAGGCGTAGTTCAGCCAAGGGCGCTGCCTCCTTGGAGCTGGACAACCCATGCTAGTCCTGTGACCGCCCTAACGCTAGGGAATGTGTCCACTTCACACTGTCTCAACTTGAGATTGCTTTTATGTCTATGTCGCGTAATGGGACAATTAGGAAGATCGGCAGTGCCACCCGTCATCAAATTGTGTGCGGTGTGCTACCAACGAGGTAGCGAAAGGTGTTGTCCAGCCGGTACCCGCCTGTTGATGTCCGGTAGCCGGCAAGCCCTTCTAACACGGCACGGCGCACGGTGGCGGCGCTCGCCACTCGCAGCGCTCGTCGGCCAAGACCCGACTCGAGGAGGCCGCGCAGCAAGGCGTGTTCGTTGGGATACCAGAACGGGCATGTGACCTCGCCGACTTCCGTCACAGCGAGCCCGGCCAACCGAGCCAACCGCTCGAGCCGGCCATCAGCCGACAGCGGTGGGGGACGCAGGTTTGGACCCCGGCCAACGGCGCGTGGCAGCAGTCCGGACAGGGCCTGCCCGAAGGCGCGGATATCGCAGTTCTCTTCCTTGCCCCAAACCGTGATCACCACCGGCGCGGCAGGGCGAGCAACCCGGGCAGCTTCGCGGAGGGCCGTCAGCGGATTAGTGACATGCATGATCGACTGAATGCACGTCACAGCGTCGAATCTGGCGGCCGGATAAGGCAGCGCCAGGATGTCGCCGACGTCAAAGGTTCCCTCGGGCACCAGCGTGACAGCCTGCTGGATCTGCCTCGCGTCCTGGTCAATCCCGGTGACCTGCGCGCCACGGTCCGCGGCGAGCCGGCACAGCCGCCCGGTGCCGCAACCCAAGTCGAGCAACAGCGTGCCCCGAGCGACGCCTGCCCGGTGCAGCACTCGCTCGACCAGCGGCGTGCTCCAATCTTGTGGTCCCTCGTCCACAGAATGTCAATCTAACTCGCGATGCCGTCCACGGTACTTGCTGATCTTGCCGCCCCGATTCCACCCCCGAGTACTGCGCATTTAGGTCAATGTCTCATGTTGAGACGCACAGCGCTCACCTCTAGGTGTGAAATGCATGACATGGGAGGTAGCCCGTCCGGCGGGTGTTCGACGTGTCCTACTCCGCGGCGAGTGCCCGACGTGGCGACTGTGCCGGTGCCGGTGGAAGCGGGGGTGTCACAGAGATGATGAGGCGGCCTCGATGACTGACCTCGAGCTGTCCGCAGCCGAGAGTTTCAATCCGTGGAGCGTCGTCAACGTGGTCTTCCACCATCTGATCGAGAAGGGTTTGCACCCTGTCCTCGCGGGGAACCCCAACCAACCGGCAGCTGACCTGCTGCGAGCGCTCGGTATCCAGCCCGGCCCCGAGAACTCCGAGCAAGGGAGGCAGGACATCGATCAGCATCTGGCGGATTTGCGCGCGGCCGTCGTCGGTAAGCGCCCGTGAACCGCTGTCGAGCTAGTGACCAGGAGAGACGTTGGAGGGAGTTGGCGCCTCACTGATCCATTTTCTCGTGTTCCGTCCATCAGCTAGTACACGTGACTGTGACTCATCAAGCAAGAGCAACAAATTTGAGCAAGTGTATCGACGCTGACGGTCAGCACCGCAGCGTACCCGAATACACGGGTGAGGAGTGTGACCATGAGTCGCCAGAGTGTGGCAAAGGCTCACCAAAAAATCCAGGAACTGGCCTGGGAACCGATGTATCACACGCCGTACCGGAAGTACGGGACTGACTACACGTTCCGGAAGGCGCAGAAGAGGGATCCGCTGAAGCAGGTTCTGCGGTCATACTTCCCCATGCAGGAGGAGAAAGACCACCGCGTTTACGGGGCCTCCGACGGCGCGATCCGTGGCAACATGTTCCGCCAGGTGCAGGAGCGCTGGCTGGAGTGGCAGAAGCTATTTCTGTCCATCATTCCGCTCCCCGAGATCTCGGCGGCCCGGTCCATGCCGATGCTGTTCCACACGGTGCCCAACCCGGAGCTGCACAACGGCCAGGCCATCCAGATGATCGACGAGGTCAGGCACTCGACGATCCAGCAGAACCTCAAGCGCCTGTACATGAACAACTACATCGACCCGGCAGGCTTCAACACGAGCCTGCGCAATTTCCACAACGACTACTGCGGCACGATCGGCCGGCAGTTCGCCGAAGGCTTCATCACCGGTGATGCCATCACGGCGGCGAGCATCTACCTGACGATTGTCGCCGAAACCGCGTTCACCAACACCCTGTTCGTCGCCATGCCCGCCGAGGCGGCAGCCAACGGCGACTACCTGCTGCCGACCGTGTTCCACTCGGTGCAGTCTGACGAGTCGCGGCACATCAGCAATGGCTACGCCACCCTGCTGATGGCGCTATCCGACGAGAGTAACCACCAGCTGCTCGAGCGCGACCTGCGGTACGCATGGTGGAACAACCACCGGGTCGTCGATGCGGCGATCGGCACCTTCATCGAATACGGCACGAAGGACCGCCGCAAGGAACGGGAAAGCTACGCCGAGATGTGGCGGCGGTGGATCTATGACGACTACTACCGCAGCTATCTGGTACCACTTGAGAAGTACGGGCTGGTGATCCCGCACGACCTCATCGAAGAATCCTGGAACCAGATCTGGAACAAGGGGTACGTCCACGAGGTCGCGCAGTTCTTCGCCACTGGCTGGCTGGCCAACTACTGGCGGATCGACCCCATGACCGACGAGGACTTCGAGTGGTTCGAGTACAAGTACCCGGGCTGGTACGACAGGTACGGCAAGTGGTGGGAGAACTACGCCCGGCTGTCCCTGCCGAACGGTCATCACCCGATCGTCGCCGAGAACGTCGATTATGTGTATCCGCACCGCTGCTGGGTGTGCATGGTGCCCTGCCTGGTGCGCGAGGACATGGTCATGGACAAGGTCGACGGGCAGTGGCGCACCTACTGTCACGAGATGTGCGCGTGGACTGACAAGGTCGCGTTCCGGCCGACCTACATGGGTCGGGAGACGCCGAACATGGGTCAGCTCACCGGGAAGCGCGAGTGGGAGACGCTCTACCACGGTTGGAACTGGGCTGATGTGGTCGCCGACATGGGCGGCGTCCGCGAGGACGGCAAGACCATGACCGCCCAGCCGCATCTGAACCTCGACCCCAAGAAGATGTGGACGCTGGACCACATGCGGCGCATGCCACCGCTGCAGAGCCCCAACGTGCTGCTCAACGAAATGTCGGACGAGGAACGGGAAGCCTTCCGCGCCGACTATGTGCGTCAGGGACCGGCCGGCCGGCCGGCGCCAGCGGCTGACTGACTAGGACGACCGCTTGCCGAGCGGTTACTAGCCGACATGCCGAAGTCGGGAAGGGTCGCAGCAGGGCGCTCCTGCGGACCCTTCCCCTCTCCGATGGCCGCATTTTCGGCCTCGGGAGTTCTCCGTGAGGTAGCCATGGGTGAAAAGCACGTCGTCCGGTTCGAGCCGGTCGGCATCGAGATCGAGGTCGACGAGGACCAGACGGTCTTGCGGGCGGCCTTCGAACAAGGCGTCATGCTTCCGCACGGGTGCAAGGAGGGCCAGTGCGCCTCCTGCAAGTCGTTTGTGCTGGAGGGCGACGACATCGAGCTCGATCGGTACTCGACCTTTGCCCTACCCGACTTCGAAAAGGAGGAGGGGTACACCCTGCTGTGCCGGACACACGCCTATGAGGACCTGACGGTCGAGTTGCTGCACTACGACGAGGACATCATTCGGTCCGGGTTGCCGATCCAGCAGGCAGTCGCGGAGGTCGTCTCCAACGAGCCGGTAACTCATGACATGCGCCATCTGGTGATCCGACTGATTGAGCCACCGGAGATCAAGTTTTTCCCCGGGCAGTACCTGGACTTCACCATTCCGGGTACTACCGAGACCCGGGCGTTTTCCATGGCAAACACGTCGTGCCGGGACGGCCGGCTGGAGTTCATCATCAAGATCTATCCGGACGGCCGGTTTTCCCATTACCTGGATACGGAAGTGGAGGTAGGTACCCGGCTGGAGGTGACCGGACCTTATGGGGTGTTCACGCTGCGCGAGGGCCACGACACGGACCTCGTGTTCGTCGGCGGCGGTGCTGGCATGGCGCCCATCCTGTCGCTGCTGCGCTCGATGGTCGAGCGCGGGATCACCCGGCGGGCCACCTACTACTACGGCGCCCGCCGCCGGCGCGACCTGTGCTTCGAAAAGGAGCTGCGGGCGATGGAGGACTCGTTGCCCGGGTTCCGCTACATCCCGGCGCTGTCCGAGCCCACCGACGAGGACGAGTGGGACGGTGAAGTCGGGATGGTCACCGATGTGATGGCCCAGCACGAGTCGAATCTCAAGGGCGTGGACGCCTATGTCTGCGGTCCTCCGCCCATGGTGGACGCGGCCATCGCCACGTTGACCCGCCTTGGGGTACCTGAGGAACGCATCTACTACGACAAGTTCACGACAACCGGTTAAACCGGCCGGTGATCGACGGCCATTGAGGAGGGTCACTCCAGACATCAACTCGCGGGGCACCGACAAGCCCCGAACCGATGGCAACGTCGGGCCGAACTCAAGGGTGAGGGCAGCACTGATGACAACTGCGCAGCAACGCAGCGTACCAAAAGTCAATTTCACCGATGCCGAGGCCGGTGCCAAGGAGTTTCCGGACTCGAGCGCGGCCGCGCGCCGATTTAACTACTACAAACCGGCGAAGCGCCGGCAGACCCATTACGAGGACGTGACCGTCGAGGTTCAGCCGGATCCCCGGCACTATCTCAGCCAGGGCTGGATCTACGGCTTCGCGAACGGCGAGGTCGGTTACCCACTGACGTGGACGAAGCTGAAGGCATGGGGGCAGGACCGCCCCGAGCCGGAGCGGGGTCCCGGCACCGGTGGCGGCGGCAAGGACCTCGACTGGCCGGCACATGGCTGGCACGAGTTCCGCGACCCCAACGAAGAATGGGAGATGACGCTTTACCGTTACGGCGCCAACGTCGTACGCCAGGTCAACCAGAACATTGAGGTGGCCCGGCAGGCAAAGGCTTTCGAGCAGTGGAACCCGAACTGGATCCATTTCGTGGAGCACCATGTCGGGGCATGGATGCACGTCGAGCACATCCTCGGGCTCTATGTCTTCTGCGCGGCCAACCGATCTGGCCCGACGAACATGCACAACACGGCGATTGCCGTCAACGGCATGCATAAGATCCGCTTCGCGCAGGACCTCGCCCTGTATAACCTCACGCTGAGCGAGGAGATCGAGGGGTTCGACGGCTCGGCGCACATCGAGGCGTGGAACTCTGACCCGGCCTGGCAAGGTGTCCGCAAGGTGGTCGAGGCGCTGACTGCGATCGAGGACGACTGGGGCGAGAGCATCTTCGCCACGAACGTGGTTTTCGAGCCACTGGTGGGCGAGCTGTTCCGGAGCAACCTGGTACAGCAGGCGGCAGCTGGCAATGGCGACTTTGTCACTCCGACGATCATGGGTGCCGGTGAGTACGACTACGCGCAGCGCGACTTGCGCATGACGATCGCGATGTTCCAGCCGCGAGTCAATGACAAGGAATTCGCGGAGCACAACAAGGAAATCATGCAGGGCTGGTTGTCCAAGTGGGTTCCGCAGTGCCTGGAGGCCGCACGGACGCTGCAGCCGCTGTGGTCGCAGCCTGATTACAAGCCGCCACGGTTCGAGGATGGCCTCGACCGCGCGAAGAACCGCTTTAGCGGGATCGTGTCCGACCTTGGTCTGCAAGTACCGAAGGAGCTGGGCCAGTGACCACTACCAAGACCGCCGAGAGCCCATTCAAGGCCAACAACACCGCGTCGAACATGTGCGGTTTCACGCTGATGAACAATCAGGTCGGCCGTCTGGTCGCGGACGTGATGGCGACCAAGGACAACGTCGAGGTGACCCACCTGCCTTCGATGATCCGGGTGGACGCGAAGAACCGCATGGACGTCGTGTACTCCGAGATCGACGAAGCTGCCGGTGAGGAGGAGGGCTGGTTCAACGCTGCCGAGTTCGAGGAAAGCATGTCCACGCACTACGGCCGCATGATTCACGAAGACGATCGCACGATCATGTTCGCCAACCCGGAGGATGCGGCGGAGTACATCGGCTTCGATCTGAAGGCGAGAGGGTAGTACTACAGCGCTAGGCCGCACCGTCCCAGTCTTTCGATCAGCCGGGTCTCCGGCCTGCTCATCGCGGGTCGGAGATCCGGCAGATCACACTTCAAAGCGGAGGACCCACCACGATGTATGAAAAGGATGGCGAGAAGTACTTCGTCGTCGACACCCACCTGCACTTTTGGGATGCCAGCCGGGAGAACTGGGTACCGGGCGCCGAAAATTATGCGAAGGGCTGGATCGACTGCTTCTACGGCTACCACCAGCTGGCCCCACCGGAGACGCATTGGGACTACGAGCACTTCCTCAAGGTCTCCGAAGAGGACTTCGTACGCGACGTGTTCGAGGAGGGCTACGTCGACGTCGCCCTCTTCCAGTCCACTTATCTGACCGAGTGGTACCAGACCGGCTTCAACACCGCTGCCCAGAACCACGTGCTGACCGAGAAGTACCCGGACAAGCTGATCACCAATGGCCGCTTCGACCCGCGTGAGGGCGACGCCGGGCTCAAGCAGCTCGAGGAGGACGCCAAGCGGTTCAACCTCCGGGGCGTGAAGCTTTACACCGCGGAGTGGTACCAGGGTTCCCGCGGCTGGAAGCTCACCGACCCGGAGGCCTACCGGTTCCTGGCTCGCTGCCAGGAGCTGGGAATCAAGAACATTCACGTCCACAAGGGCCCGACGATCTGGCCGCTGGACAAGGACGCGTTCGACGCTTCCGACGTCGACGGCGCCGCAACCGACTTCCCGGAGCTCAACTTCATCATCGAGCACGCGGGCATTCCGCGGATCGACGACTTCTGCTATATGGCCGTGCAGGAACCCAACGTCTATGCCGGTTGCTCTGTGGTAGTCGGCGCGCTGCTGTACGCCCGACCGAAGTTCTTCAACAAGGTGATGGGTGAGCTGCTGTTCTGGGTCGGTGAGGACCGGATGACCTTCGGCTCCGACTACAACATCTGGACGCCGAAATGGCAGGTCGAAGCCCTTGTCGACTGGCAGATGCCCGACGATGAGGCGTTTAGCGACTACCCGCGGCCGACCGTCGCCACGAAGAAGAAGATCCTCGGTCTCAATGCGGCGAAGCTCTACGACATCGAGGTTCCGGCCGAATGCCAGCTGCCCACCGCGGCTGACGAAGATCGGGCTCCCGGCGAGCAACTGACCACCGACACCCCTGAGACCGCCGGGATCCAGGCGTGACGCTCGCGTCGCGCGCGCTCGCTGCGCTGGACACGGTACGCGACCCCGAGCTGGACACCTCGATCGTCGAGCTCCAGTTCGTGTCGTCGTGCACCGTGTCCGCAGACGGGGTTGCGCAGGTGCGGCTGCGCTTGCCGACGTTCTTCTGCGCCCCAAACTTCGCATTTCTGATGGTCGCCGATGCCTACGACGCGGTGTCCGCCGTGGAGGGGGTGACCAGAGCGGAGATCGTGCTGGAAGATCACTTCGCCGCCACCACGATCAATGACGGGGTCGCCGCCCGTGCCGGGTTCATCGGCACTTTCAGCGGCGAGGCACAGAACGAACTCCACGAGCTACGCACAACCTTCCTCCGCAAGGCCATGCTGGCCGGCCAAGATCGGGTGGCCCGGCCACTGCTCGCGGCGGGAGTGCAGCCTGCCGAGCTGGCGGAGATGCGGTTGGGCGACGTTGCCCCGTCGCCCGATCTACGCCGTCTCCGCGAGCGCCGCGCAGAGCTCGGCATCCGCTCCGACGATGACGCGCCGCTGCTGGTGGACGACACGGGCGCGCCGGTAGGCCTGGAGGCCCTCCCGCTGCACCTGCGGCGGGTGCGCAGTACCAGAGTGAACATTGAAGCCAACGCCGGCCACTGCCTCAGCCTGCTCGCCACCAGGTACGGCGTGGGCTCTGCCACCGACGAGCAGGTGGGCGAGCAGCTGGCGGCCCATACCACATCATGAGGAGAAGGTCATGAAAGCCGTCCGGCTGCACGCCTACCACAAGTCGCCCGTGGTGGAGGACGTTGCGGAACCGACCATCTCCGGTCCACTCGATGTCATCGTCAAGATCGGCGGGGCTGGAGTCTGCCGCACCGATCTGCACATCGTCGAGGGCCAGTGGGCCGACCGCAGTGGGGTGACGTTGCCGTACACGCTGGGCCATGAGAACGCGGGCTGGGTGCACGAGGTGGGGTCCGGCGTGACCAACGTCGCTCCAGGGGACACGGTCATCCTGCATCCAGCGCCGAGTTGCGGGTTGTGCCGCGCGTGCCGCGCAGGCGACGACATGCACTGCAGCAATGGCGACTTCCCGGGTCTGGTCCGTGACGGCGGGATGGCCGACTTCTTGCTGACTTCGGCACGGGCCTGCGTGAAGCTCGATCCGTCCACCCAGCCGGCAGATGTTGCCGCGCTGGCCGATGCCGGGATCACCGCTTACCACGCGGTGCGCAAGGCGATTCCCCTGCTGTATCCCGGAACGAGCTGTGTGGTGATCGGCGCGGGTGGTCTTGGGCATATCGGCATTCAATGCCTTGCCGCACTGACGGCGACCACGATTATCGTGGTGGACCGGAATCCCGAGGCGCTCAAGCTCGCCGAGCAGCTGGGCGCACAGCACACCGTGGTCGCCGATGGGCAGCACGTGGACGCGGTGAAGGACCTCACCGATGGGGCGGGTGCCGAAGTGGTGCTCGACTTCGTTGCCGAGCAAGGTGCCGAGCATGACGGCTTCGAGATGACCCGAGAGGCCGGCTCCTATTTCGTGATCGGCTACGGGGGCCAGCTTCAGATACCGACCCTGGACATCATTTCAACCGAACGCAACATCATCGGCAACATCGTCGGCACCTACAACGACCTCGTGGAGCTGATGGTTCTTGCCGAGGCCGGCAAGGTCACGCTGCACACCAAGACCTACCCGCTCGACTCGGCCGTCGAGGCCTTCGACGATCTCGACAATGGACGGGTCCGTGGCCGAGCAATCCTCGTCCCGTAGCGCTACCACCTCCAGGGAGATTAGATGGCCAAGGAATTACGTTTCGGCGCCCAAGCCCGCGAGCTGCTGCTGGCGGGGGTTGACCAGCTGGCGGAGGCGGTCAAGTCGACGCTTGGGCCCAAGGGACGCAATGTCATCCTGGAGAAGATCACCGGATCTCCGGTCGTCACCAACGATGGTGTGACGATCGCGCGGGAGATCCACCTCAAGGACCAGTTCGAGAACATGGGCGCTCAGCTGGTCAAGGAAGCAGCGATCAAGACCAACGACATCGTGGGTGACGGCACCACGACCGCGACGGTGTTGGCTCAGTCGATCGTCCGGGAGGGTATGAAGGCCATCGACTCGGGCGGCAACCCGGTGCTTGTCAAGCGGGGTATCGACCTGGCCGTGGCGCGCCTGGTGGAACACCTGCAAAGCGTTGCCCACCCGGTGACGACGGAGGAGGACTACGCCCGGGTAGCCGCGATCTCCGCCAACGACGACGACATGGTCGGGAAGGTGATCGCGAAGGCACTGCACACCGTCGGTGAGAACGGCATCGTCACGGTGACCGAGTCCGCGGTGCACGGCATGAGCGTCAGCTTCGTCGAGGGCTTCGAGTGGGACAACGGATACCTCTCGCCGTACATGGTGACCAACCCGGCCAGCCTGGAAGCGATCATCGACGACCCGTACATCCTGCTGTGCAGTGAGAAGATCACGAAGGTCCAGCAGCTCATGCCGCTACTCGACCAGGTGATGCGTAATCCGCGCCCGCTCGTGATCGTTGCGGAGAACGTCGAGGGCACGGCACTGAGCATGCTGGTGCACAACCACGTCAACGGCATTTTCAAGTGCGTCGCCGTCCGGGCGCCGGGTTTCGGCGACCGCCGGCTGCGCAAGCTCGAGGACATCGCCACGATGACCGGCGGCGAGGTGTACAGCAAGCACTCCGGCTTCACTCTGGAGACCATGAAGGTCAGCCAGCTTGGCAGGGCCTCCCAGGTACGGGTGAACGCCGACCGCACCGCGATCGTGGGTGGCGCCGGTTCGCCGGAGGCCATCGAGTTCCGGCTCGCCCAGCTGCGCGCCGAGCGGGAACGCGCAACCTATGGCACTGACGAGGACGTGCTCAACGAGCGGATTGGGGCGCTCTCCGGGAAGGTGGCCGTGATCAGCGTGGGAGCGCCGACCAACGCGGAGCTCGCCGAGCTGCAGCACCGGGTGGAGGATGCGTTGTCCGCGACGCGCGCCGCGATGGCGGAGGGCATCGTGGCCGGTGGTGGCGCAGCGCTGGTGCATGCCGAGAAGGCGCTGGACGATCTGGACGTCAAGGACGACTACGCGATGGGAGTCGATATCGTCCGCCGCTCGCTGACCGAGCCAGCCTTTCTGATCGCCAGCAACGCCGGCTATTCCGGCCAAGAGGTGGTCAGCAGGATCGTCGAACTCGGGGACGACGAGGGATTCGACGCGCTCAAGGGATGCTTCGGCAACATGATCGAGATGGGCATCATCGACCCCTTGCGGGTGGCTCGGGCGGCCCTGCAGAACGGCGCGTCCGTGGCCGGGCTGCTGCTTACCACGAACTCCCTGGTTGCTGAGGAGAAGACCCCGTGGGGCGGCAGTGCCGCGCTGATGACGGAGTTCGGATCACTGGATGAGGGGCTGCAGCAGCCGTCTCCCGACTCGAGCACTCCACAGTCATTGGGCCTGGGCCCGTCGATCGGGTGAGTCTCGAGCAAGCCGAGCCGCTGGCAGCAGGATCGAGTGCGCTGGAGCAGCTTCGATCGCGGGGCCGAGTGCGCGGAGTGGTGGCGCTGCTCGGCCCCGCCTTTGTCGCCGCGGTCGCCTACATCGACCCGGGCAACTTCGCCACGAACTTCTCCGCCGGCGCCCAGTACGGCTACACGCTGCTCTGGGTGATCGTGCTGGCCAACCTGATGGCCATGCTGGTGCAGTACCTGTCCGCAAAAACCGGCGTGGCCACCGGCCGTGATCTGCCTGAGCTGTGCCGCGAGCACTTTTCCCGCCCGGTCTCCGCGGGCTTATGGGTGCAGGCTGAGCTGGTGGCGATGGCCACCGATCTGGCCGAGTTCGTCGGCGCCGCGGTCGGGTTGAACCTGCTGTTCGGCGTCCCGCTGTTTCCCGCCGGCCTCATTACAGCCATGGTCGCGTTCGCGATCCTGGCGTTGGAGCAGCGCGGGTACCGGCGCTTCGAGCTCGCGATCACCGGGCTGCTGGGTATCGTTTTTCTCGGTTTCGCCTACGACCTGCTCAAGGTCGGCGCTGACCCGGCGCGAGTCGCGTCCGGTCTGGTGCCCGGTTTCGCCGGGAGTGACAGCGTGCTGCTGGCCGCCGGGATCATCGGCGCGACCGTGATGCCGCATGTGGTGTACCTGCATTCCGCGCTGACCAAGTGCCGGGTGGTCTGCCGCGATGACGATGAGCGCCGCGAGCTGCTGCGGTTCCAGCGGATCGACGTGCTGGTCGGGCTCGGGGTGGCCGGGTTGACCAACATGGCGATGCTGTTCATCGCGGCGTCGCTGTTTCACCGCACCGGCAACTCGGGGGTCGACTCCATCGAGGCGGCGCACGCCGGTCTCGGCTTCCTGATCGGCGGTGGGGCGGCGCTGGCGTTCGCGGTCGCCTTGCTCGCCTCGGGGCTGTCGTCGTCCAGCGTGGGCACTTACGCCGGGCAGGTGGTCATGCAGGGCTTCATCCGCCGACGCATCCCGCTGTTCCTGCGTCGCGGGTTGACAATGCTGCCCGCGCTGGTGGTGCTCGCCCTGGGCTTGCCCACCACCGAAAGCTTGGTGGTGTCCCAGATCGTGCTGTCCTTCGGCATCCCGTTCGCCCTGGTGCCGATGGTGCTGCTGACCCGCCGGGTGGACGTCATGGGACCGTTCGTCAACCGGCCGAGCACCACCGCGGCGGCCGGTGCAATAGCCACGACGATCATCGCGTTGAACATCTACCTGCTGTACCACACTTTTTGGTAATCGTTGTGAACAGAATCAGTGCGTCGACGCGAGATCACTGAAAACGCTCGGACACCGTTGCGTTGACGATTCGCGTAATCCTCGCCGCACGGGATGACGACGCCGTCGCAGATAGAGAATGCCGAAGCACCGTGTCGAGGGCGAAACTACCCGGGCCAAGTACCGCGATCAACAGGAAGATCCAGGAGTATAACGTGGCCAGCTCGCCGTGGTTTTGCAGCGGAAACCAGCCCTGAGGCTGGTGCACGGTGAAGTAGGCGAAGGCCATCGTGCCCGAGCACAGCACCGCTGCTGGTTTGGTGAACAGGCCCAACAGAACTAATGCACCTGCACCTAACTCAATGATGCCCGCCCACCAGATAGGCCACGATCCGATAGCTGCGGTAGCGCCATGATCGTCCATCCCGCCGAACATCCCGAATAGCACCTTGGTGCCGTGGCAGGCGAACAGGAAAGACACGACGATGCGAACCGCGGACAGTGCCGCTCCACTCAACGGCGCCAACGGCTTATGCGCTGAGCGAAACCAGACGGAGGGGCCGGCGCTGCTCGACATAGTGCGGGTAACGACCATGACTGACCTCCTTCTAACATCAAGATCTCTGCGCGTTAGAAGGCTAAGGCTTCGCCGGCTTTCCGTCAACCTCCATCGGCTTTAGAAGTGGAAGCAGTGCGGTACCGCCGGCCTACTCACGCTGGCCCGCAGCGCGATTTGCTCGACCGTTGTCGTCGCGTAGCCCTGGGCGATAAACAACTCGCGCGCCGCCTCGAGCACGGCGTGGTGGATCGCCGTGGCGTGACGCTCTCCGCAGCGGAGTCGAATACGGCCGGGAGGACGCCAAGCATCTTCCCAAGCTTGCCGCAGTGGGTCAGCGCTACGGAGTGCTGTTCAGCAACGTCAGAGGTGAGGGCGCCGACAGGTGACTACCGCACTCAAGGCAGCCCTGAAAACGGGCTCAGTGTAGACCCGCCCAGCACCCCGACAACGCAGCGACACGCCGTCGCGCCGCTGTTCGAAGCCCAGCTCAGACACGTTGACCGTGACGCGCAGTCCCGGGGTTCGTTAACGCGCCATGAGCCCTTCGCTGGCCGCAGCCCTCGCACACCTGCCCCAGGTCCCCCGTCTGCCGAAGCGAGTTCGGTCGACGCTGCTCACCGTCCACGTCGCCGCATCGGCTGGATGGCTCGGCCTTATCGGGGCGCTGGTGGTGCTGGAGGTGATCGGCCTGGATTCCAGTGACCCGGCGTTGCGCATGGGGATCTCCGTTGCAATGACCGCCATCGCCTTCTGGATCTTGGTGCCCTTGGTTTTTGCCTCGCTGTGCACCGGACTGGTGCTGGCCCTGGGAACGTCGTGGGGCCTGACGCGGCACTGGTGGTTACTCGCCAAATCCGGTATCGCTGCCGCGCTAACCGCGACTGGCGTGGCGTTGATGCTGCCGCGACTGCCCCACGTCTTGGCCGGTGAGGGCGAGCCCATCCAGCTGAATACGCTGGCCGTGCGGTCGGCCGCGCTGGTGTTGTTGCTCGTCGCGACGGGGATCTCGGTTGCGAAACCGTGGGGCAAGACCCGGTTGGCGTCGTCGCCCAAGACCCAGAGCAAGGCCGCCGCGCCAGTCGCGGTCTCCGCGCGGCCGGCAGAGCCGGTGCTTGCGGGGCGCGTGGACGCGCTCGACGACGTGCGCTTCCAGCAGAGCCGGTCGGCCCAGCTGCATGCGCTGCGTTCGCTGCACGGGCAGCGCGGCCTGCGTGCGTTGCCCGAGGAGGCCGGCGCGCGCGGCTGCCGGGTGCTCGTCGTCGGGTCGCACACGTGGATCGATCCCGCACCCATTGCTGAGACCGCAGCAGCCGAACCAGCGCGAGTGGCAAGGACGCGTTCGCAGCGGCCATCCCGCTCGACCTCGCTCGTCTCCCGAGTTCCTGCATGATCGTTGACTAACTGGCGTAACGGGATGGGGCCCCGGTCCAGATGGACCGGGGCCCCATTGTTTATGCCTACCTGAACCTCAATGAGCGCGCCGAGCGCCGCCAGGCATCCAGGTGGTGCTGAAGTTATTTCGCCGCCTGTGTAGATGTGGCGCGTCATTTGTATACGGGTCAACTCCTACCTCGCGTGGACGTGAACGCCACGAGGCCACGACCCTGACCGACCACGTCGCCACGCCGTTTCGTTACTTCCATTTCATGCGTTTTTCCTGCGATTCTTGCAGGGCGGGGTTTCGACGCGGCTGGTTCCTCGGCTGTTCTCGCCGTGTTTCGCTTGGCTTCAGGCTTTGATACTGTCAGTCGCCGGCCGGTATCGCAGTGCCAATTTTACAAAAGATCAGGTATTGTCCGTCTCGGATGTTGCAGGTGAGTGTTATTGACATCGGCTTCTGCGCACGCCTACTATTCGCCGCGGGCAATGCGCAAGCATGAAACTCGACTAGTCGCGTCGCCGACGCACCCTTATATGGAAGACAAGTAATCGGCGTCCGAGAATGGGGTCGGCGGGTGTACAGCTGCCTCAGGTTCGAAGTGGGATTGATGGAGAACTCGAAAGGAGGAGTCATGGGACTATTGGGGAATCTGGGTGACATTCTTAGCGGCGTTCTCACCAGCATTACCAGCCTGGTAAGCGGCCTTCTTGGAGGCATCCTCTGATGACAATCGGCGGTGACCGGGCAACGGCCTTCCCGTGCACTATGGCAGTTGTATCGGAATGGCCGTTGCTCTCATAGCGGAGTTACCGAGCGTGGGGCACGCGCGCGGAGAGCCGCTCCACGACGCCGGCGGCGAACCGGTCGTGATGTTCGATCCCTAATCCGGCGGATCGGACCAACTCGATTGGCCGCCGCCGGAAATGCTCGCCACCGAGTGGAACGCTGACCAGTTCCGCGATGCCCTGCACGGCACGCAACGCTGGATGGGCAGCGGCGACGTGGTCGGCGAGGAGCAGCAGCCCTCCCGGACGCAACACTCGCACCATTTCCGTAAGCGCCTGCTGGTGGTCGGGGATTGCACAGAGCGAAAACGTGCACACGACGGTGTCGAAGGATGCATCGGGGAAGGCCAACGCTTCCGCGTCGCCGCATTGCAGCTCGACGGTGCGCCCGAGCTCGTGAGCGCGGTGCCGGGCGATCGCCAGCATGCCAGGACTGAGATCGACACCGGTGAGCGCGATACCGGGCGGGTAGAGCCCGATGTTGAGACCGGTGCCAATAGCCACTTCGAGTACCTGGCCCGTGGCCTGGGCGCAGATCCACCGGCGGGTATCGCGGAAGAGTACGCGGTCCAGCACCGCCATCTCGCGGTCGTAGGTGTGCGCATGCCGGTTCCAGTAGCGCTGCCAGCGTTGTCGCTGACGGGTCTTCCAGGGATGGCGTCGGTCGCTCATGACGCCAGACTAGGGACCCTTGGTCGAAGAACAACCCGGCGTTGTGGGTTCCCGCCAGGGATGATGCAGAGGTGAACCTGACTCGCCTATCCACCAGTGAACTGGCACGCTACCGCGAGGACCTGCGCCGCGAGTACGAGACGCTGCAGGCACGGGGGTTCGCTCTCGACCTCACCAGGGGTAAGCCTTCGGCCGTGCAGCTGGACCTGTCCGAGGCGCTGCTGGAGCTGCCAGGAGCGGGCCGGTACCTGGCTGGCGACGGCACAGATACCCGCAACTACGGAGGACTGCGGGGGCTGGTGGAGCTACGCAAGATCTTCGGCGAGCTGCTGCAGGTGCCTGTTGAGCAGCTGATCGCATTCGGGAACTCCAGCCTGGAGCTGATGCACGAATGCCTGGTCCATGCGGTGCTGTTCGGAGTGCCCGGGTCGGTGCAGCCGTGGGGGTTGGGCAGCGCAACGGCGTTCGTGTGCCCGGTGCCCGGCTACGACCGGCACTTCGCGCTGTGCGAGAAGCTGGGCATTGAGATGATCACTGTGCCGATGAACGCGGCTGGGCCGGATATGGACGAGGTGGAGCGGCTGGTGGCGACGGACGCCAGGATCAAGGGGATCTGGTGCGTCCCTAAGTACAGCAACCCCTCCGGGATCCGGTACTCCGAGCAGACCGCCGCCCGGCTGGCCGGGATGCCCACCGCCGCCGACGACTTCCGGATCTTCTGGGACAACGCCTACGCCGTGCACCATCTGACTGAGGTTCGCCACGAGATTGCGGACATCCTGCAGCTAGCCAGCACGGCCGGCCACGCTGATCGGCCGTTCGTGTTCGGCTCGACATCGAAGATCACGTTTGCGGGGAGCGGCATAGCGTTCTACGGAGCGTCAAAGAACAATGTGGACTGGCTGACCGGGCATCTGGCCAAACGCACGATCGGCCCGGATAAGGTCAACCAGCTGCGTCACGCGCTGTTCCTGCGGACCGCCACCGGTGTGCACGCCCACATGGCACGGCACCGGGCGCTGCTCAAACCGAAGTTCGATCTCGTCCAGCGCACCCTCGGTGACCAGCTGGGCGACCTTGGGGTGGCGAGCTGGACGGTGCCCGAGGGCGGCTACTTCGTGAGCCTCAACGTGCTGGATGGCTGCGCCAGCCGGGTCGTCGCGCTGGCCGCCGGAGCGGGCATCGCGCTGACCGCAGCGGGTGCGCCGTTTCCGTACGGCAAGGACCCCGACGATCGGGTAATCCGGCTTGCGCCCACCTACCCGCCGCTGCCGGAGCTGGCCGAAGCGCTGGATGGGCTGGTCCTGTGCATCAAGCTGGCTGCCGTCGAGCACTTGCTCGACGCTTCGGTCACGACGTAATCGGCCAGTCGGCCTGGTCGTCGGTGATCTCGGTGCCGCAGGAGCTGCACACGGTCGGCGGATCGGAGTCGGCAAGCCGGCCGCAAGATGGGCACACTCGCGCCAACCAGCAGGCGGCGTCGCCAACTTCATCGGGTTCCGGTGCGTTCATGGCGATTCGGTGAGGACGTCGGCGAGCACCGCGGCATGGCTGTGCTCGATGTCTTTCGTTGCGGTGAGCAGGGTCAGCGGCCGATCGGCAGCGAGCTGGCGCAGCTGAGCCAACGCCGGCTGGCTGGCCGGCGCGGCCAGCTCGGCGCGGTAGCGGGCGCGAAATTGCGGGAACTTCTCCCGGTCGTGCCCGTACCACCTGCGCAGCTCGGTGGACGGGGCGGCGGCTTTGATCCACTGGTCCAGGTGGGCGGCCTCCTTGGACAGCCCGCGCGGCCATATCCGGTCCACGAGCACCCGGCTGCCGTCGTCTGAGGCCGGGTGGTCGTAGACCCGCCGGATCCGGATTCCCGTATTGGTCATGACGCCGTATTTCCCCGACGGGGCCTGTTACATGCGTTCGGGCGCCGCAATGCCCAGCAGATTCAACCCTTGACGCAGGGTGCGAGCGGACAGCTGGCACAGCGCGAGGCGGTTAGCGCGGACGGGTTCGTCGGCCGCCAGCACCGGGCACGCTTCGTAGAAGTCGGTAAAGGCCTTCGCCAGCTCGTACAGGTGCCCGCACAGCCGGTGCGGTTCCAGCACGCGGCCGACTTCAGCGAGGACGTCGCCGAAGGCATCTGCGGCGAGGATGACAGCCCGTTCCGCGGGGTGCAGTGGCAGTGTGGGGTCGACGTCAGAGTTGGCCTCGCCGGCTTTGCGCAGGATGGAGCAGATGCGGGTGTGCGCGTATTGCAGGTAGACCCCGGTGTTGCCGTTGAACGACACCATGCGCTCGACGTCGAACACATAATCCTTGGTACGGGAAGTGGACAGATCCGCGTACTTGACTGCGCCGATGCCGGCCTGCTCGGCGATCTGGGCTAACTCGTCGTCGGTGAGATCGTGCACTTTCTCGGAAACGCTGGCTTTAGCCCGGTCAACGGCGGCATCCAGCAGTTCCATGAGCTTGACGGTGCCCCCGGAGCGGGTCTTGAACGGCCGCCCGTCGGGGCCGAGCACGGTGCCGTAGCTGACGTGGGTGGCTTCGATGCCGTCGGTAAGCCAGCCGGCGCGGCGGGCCGCCTCGAAGATGAGCCGGAAGTGCAGAGCCTGGCGGGCATCGACCACGTACAGGACACGGTCCGCCTTGAGGTCGCGGATGCGATACCGGATGGCGGCCAGGTCGGTGGTGTCGTAACCGTAGCCGCCGTCCTGCTTGCGCACCATGAGGGTGGCTGGGTTGCCGTCGGGACCGGTGACCTCATTGGAGAACATCACCAGCGCGCCGTCGCTTTCCACCGCGATGCCGGCCGTGGTCAGCTCGTCGACGACATCGGGCAGCATGGAGTTGTAGAACGACTCGCCGTCGGCATCCTCGGGCTCCAGCAGCACCCCGAGCCGGTGGTAGATAGCGTCGAAGGCAAACTCAGACTCGGTGACGATCTCCTTCCAGCGGGCGATGGTGTCCTCGTCGCCGGCCTGCAACGCCACCACCCGGGCCCGGGCCCGTTCGGCGAAGGCCGGGTCGGCGTCGAACGCGGCGCGCGCAGCGCGGTAGAGGTCATCCAGTGCCGAGACAGTCGAGGTGCCAGCACTGAGTTGATCGTGGTGCCAGCTGGCTTCGGGATGCTCCTCGAGGTACTGGATGAGCATCCCGAACTGGGTGCCCCAGTCGCCGAGATGGTTTTGCCGAATCACGTCCGCACCGAGAAATCCCAGCACGCGGACCAGGCAGTCACCGATGATGGTGGTGCGCAGATGGCCGACATGCATCTCCTTGGCGATGTTGGGTCCGGAGTAGTCGACGACGGTGCGCTGGCCCTGCTCGGGGTTGCCGACGCCCAGACGCGGGCTGGCCAGCCGGGCGGTGACCTGCCGCCACAGGGCGGGCTCGGCCAGCGTCAGGTTCAAGAATCCGGGCCCAGAGATCGCGACCTCAGCCACCGCAGTGCCGGGATCAGCGCGCAGCGCCTCAGACACGGTCGCGGCTAGCGCTGCTGGCTTGGTACGGGTGCGTTTGGCCAGCGCCAGCGCAGCGTTGGACTGAAAATCGGCGTACTCGGAACGCCTGACCACGGGGTCCGCGCCGGCCGCCTCGGGAACGGCTCGACTGATCGCGCCGGACACCGCGACTTCGACGAGCCTGGTCAGCGAGGGGACCTCGTGCTCAGTCAACCGGTGTTCCTCCTTGCCATGGCGTATCCGGTCATTGTCTCAGGCCATTGAATTTCGCACGCCGTGGTATCGCGCTCGGTTTGCGCTGGCGAACGCAGTGTGTAGACGATAGAAAGACATTGCCGGGCGGCTACGGCTCGCCGCACCAACATCGCGGATCAGCGGAGGGTACGTGTACATCTGGCCTGGCAGGTCGTACCCCCTGGGTGCGACCTACGACGGTGGCGGGACCAACTTCTCCATCTTTTCTGAGATTGCGCACCGCATCGAGCTGTGCCTGTTCGACGACAGTGGCAAGGAGACCCGGATCACCCTGCCCGAGCGCGATGGCTTCGTCTGGCATGGCTACCTCCCGCGGGTGGGTCCAGGCCAGCGCTACGCCTACCGGGTGCACGGCCCGTACGACCCGGGGTCGGGTCTGCGGTGCAACCCAAACAAGCTACTCCTCGATCCGTATGCCAAGGCGATCGACGGCCACATCAAGTGGAACGAGGCGCTGTTTTCGTACCGGTTCGGTGACCCGGACTCCTACAATGACGACGATTCCGCGCCCTACGCGATGACCTCGGTGGTAACCAATCCTTTCTTCGATTGGAACGACGATCGGCCGCCGCGGATTCCCTACCACCAGACGGTGATTTACGAGGCGCATGTCAAGGGTATGACCATGCTGCACCCTCGCATCCCCGAGGACGTCCGCGGCACCTATGCCGGTATCGCCCATCCAGTCATGATCAAACATTTCCGTGATCTCGGGATCACCGCGGTGGAGCTCATGCCGGTGCACCAGTTCGTGCATGATTCCACGCTGGTGGATCGTGGATTGTCCAACTACTGGGGTTACAACACCATCGGTTTCTTTGCCCCGCACAACGATTACGCCTGTTTCGGCACCCGTGGCCAGCAGGTGCAGGAATTCAAGTCCATGGTCCGGTCACTTCATCAGGCCGGGATCGAGGTCATTCTGGATGTAGTCTACAACCACACCGCCGAGGGCAATCACCTAGGACCGACGCTATCGTTCCGGGGCATCGACAATCCGGCCTACTACCGACTGGTCCAGGGAGATCCGAGACACTATTACGACACCACCGGCACCGGAAACAGCCTCAACGTCCGCCATCCCGAGCCGCTGCGGCTGATCATGGATTCGCTGCGGTACTGGGTGATCGACATGCACGTGGACGGCTTCCGGTTCGACCTGGCGGCCACGCTGGCCCGGGAGTTCCACGAAGTGGATCGGCTGGCGGCGTTCTTCGACCTGGTCAACCAGGATCCGGTGGTCAGCCAGGTCAAGCTGATCGCGGAACCGTGGGACGTCGGCGAGGGCGGTTATCAGGTCGGCCGCTTCCCGCCGTTGTGGACCGAGTGGAACGGCAAATACCGCGATACCGTGCGCGATTTCTGGCGCGGTGAGCCGGCCACGCTTGCTGAGTTTGCATCCCGATTCACCGGCTCGTCGGATCTCTACGAGGCGGACAACCGCCGGCCCATCGCCTCGATCAATTTCGTGACCGCTCACGACGGATTTACGTTGAACGACCTGGTGTCGTACAACCACAAGCACAATGAAGCCAACGGCGAAGATAACCGCGATGGAGAAAGCCATAACCGGTCGTGGAACTGCGGCGTCGAGGGTCCCACCGAAGACGGTAAGATTGTCGCGTTGCGGGAACGTCAGAAGCGCAACATGCTGGCCACCTTGTTACTTTCTCAAGGCGTCCCCATGCTCGCGCACGGGGACGAATTCGGCCGCACCCAGCGCGGCAACAACAATGTGTACTGTCAGGATAGCGAAATCAGCTGGGTGGATTGGGACGACGCTCGTCACCATTCGGTTCTCACTGAGTTCACCGCCGCGCTTACCCGGCTGCGTGCTGCCCACCCGGTATTTCGCCGGCGGCGGTTCTTTCAGGGCCGCCCGATTCGGGGGTCCAATATCGAGGACATCGCCTGGCTACGCCCTGACGGGCAGCAAATGAGTGACGAAGATTGGAATGCCGGGTTCGCCAAGACCGTCGGGATATTCCTCAACGGACGGGGCATTCCCGAGCGCGACGCTCTCGGCGAGCGGATTATCGACGATTCGTTTCTACTGCTCATCAATGCTCACCACCGGCCGATCACCTTCAGCCTGCCTGACTCGACGTACGGCGGCAGCTGGGAGATCGTGGTGGACACTGCTGATCCACTGCTGGCCAATGCCCGGCGCAGGCAACGCGACGCCGTGGCGGGTGGCCGGTTACGGGTGCAGGCCCGAGCGATGCTCGTGCTGCGCTGCCAGTATTGACGCTGATTACAACCATTGCGCGACGCCGCGGTGGCCTGAGCAGGTGCCTGGCCGATGTTGGCTGAAGCTGTAGGTGCCGTCCTTGCACTGCGCGGTGGCGCCCGGCGGGGCGGTGGCGGCTTGCTGAGGCCGGTGGACACAGTTGCCGTCGCTGTTGCGGTAGTAGTCCCCGGCACAGGGCGTGCTGGCCTGCGTTGGCGCAGCTGACACCGCTGGTGCGGCTGCTGCGACGGTGGGTTTCGGTGTCACCAGCGCGGCAGGTGGTGCCGGCGGCGGCGTGGTCACCAGCGTTGTCGTCGTCGGGGGAGGCGCCGGCGTCACCGGGAATGGTGTCGGCGTCGCCGCAGCGCTGGCAGCCGCTGCGGGCAATTGCGGTCCGGGTGGTTGCGCCGTGGTCGCATTTTGACATGCGGCAATCGATGCGCCGCTCCCGAAAACGGCGCTGCACATTGCCAATGCGGTTAGTATTCTTCGGGCTTTAGAACGCGGAGCTATCGGCAACATGCTCGCTGTTTCGTCAAAAAATTCCTGTTCGTTACAGCTGTAACAGCACATGCTGACGGACCGATAGAGCTTTCAATTGTTCGCTGGGCTCCCTCGAGTGGTCCGTCGAGATGCAGCCGGTTCCCTGGGGCTAGTCAGCGTTCAATACGGTCGGCGAGCGAAGCGAGATGACCCACGGACCCGACCACGATTGCGAGCGGTCTGGGCGGGCCAGGTGATGATCGAGACGCAATATGGCTCACCGGCCAGTCAGTGCAGGACGACGGGCAGCGCGTCGAGCCCATGCGGGAGCACGCCGGGTCGCCAGGTCAGCTGTTCCGGCGGTACGGCTAACCGAAGCCGGGGAAAGCGGGCGAGCAGGCTGCCCAGTGCGATGCGGCCTTCCAGCCGGGCCAACGGTGCCCCGAGGCAGTGGTGGATTCCGTGCCCGAAGGCCAGGTGCGGGTTGTCGGTGCGGGTGATGTCGAACGTGTCGGGCTGCGCGGTGCACGCCGGATCGCGGTTGGCGGCGAGCAGACCGGGGAGCACGATCTGACCTGCTGGGATGGTGATCCCACCGAGGTCCACCGGCTCGGTGGTGCGGCGAGGGGTCGCTACTTGCAGCGGCCCGTTGAAGCGCAGCAGTTCTTCGATTGCGGTACCGAGTCGATCCGGCTGCGCGCGCAGCAGCGCCAGCTGCTCGGGGTGGGTGAGCAACGCGAGGACCCCGTTGCCGATCAGGTTGACGGTGGTCTCGTGACCGGCGACGAGCAGCAGCCACGCCATCGAGGTGAGCTCGTCTTCCGACAACTGGTCTGCGCCGTCGCGGACGGCCACCAGCGAGGAGAGCAAGTCGTCGGTGGGGTGAGCTCGCTTGGCGGCAACCAGATCCCGCAGCAAGCTGACCATGGCGCTGCTCGCCGCGACGAACACGTCCGGATCGCCCAGCACTCCCCTCCCAGCCGTGACGGAAGAGAGGTCGCGGAACTGCCCGCGGCGCTGCGCCGGCACGCCGAGTAGCTCGCAGATCACGGTGATCGGCAGCGGGTAGGCGAACGCGTCGATCAGGTCGACCTGGGCCGCGTCGGCCATCGCATCCAGCAGCTCGTCGGTGATCTGCTGGATGCGCGGCGCGAGCTGCTCGATACGGCGGCGGGTAAACGCAGCAGTAACCAACCGGCGCAGCCGGAGGTGGTCGGAGCCGTTGCTGTTGAGCATGTGACTGCACGTCGCGGCGATCACTTCGGCGGACAGCAAGCCACCGCCAAGGATGGCACCCGTCGCTTCCCGTTTGATGATCCGCGGGTCGTGCAGCGCCTGGCGCACCTCCTGATGGCCGGTAATCAGCCAGACCGGCTGACCACCGGGGAGAGTGATCCGGTGCACCGGGCCGGCTGCGGCCAGTGCAGCGTAAGCGGCCTGGCGCCGACCTGAACCGGTGGCAGTGAACGGGTCCACGTTCATCGTCGGGATGGCAGTCACGTGGTGACCTCCAGGCGTCGATACGGCGCGGCGCGGGACATGGACATCACCCACAGCACAGCAAAACCAGCTCTCCCGGTCCAAATCCTATTAGCCTTGGGCAGCTACCCGACCGGCGTCCTGGCGGCCTTGCTAGGGAGCTCTGGACGATGGCCAGGTCAGAAACCGGCACTCATCGCGCGGCCATGCTCAGCTAGCTGCCGGTCGAAGTCGCTGTCGGGTGATGATCAGCCGAGTTCGCCGGTGCGGACGGCGGTGGTGAAGGCGACCCAAGCGGGTGCGGGGACGGCCAGCACGCTGCCGGCCGGGTTCTTGGAGTCGCGCACGGCAACGGTGCCAACAGTCACGGCGACTTCCACGCAGTTCGCGTTATCGGTGCTGCGGCTACTCTTTCGCCAGCGGGCGCCGCCGAGGCTCAGCGGGGGCATCGCGGTTCCTCTCCGGTACTCATAAAGCCCTACGAGGCCCTGCGGCGTTAGCGGAGTTCGGCGGCGACCTGCCTGATCAGCTCGGCCGTTGCAGCAGGTGCAAGGGCTGTATGCAGGATAGTCCCGAGAGCGAGCCGGTAGGCGGCCAGATCCGCCTGTGCCACAGCTGGGGCAGCCCCGGCTGGCGCGTCCACCATCCGCGTTCCTCGGACCGTCGAACCAGGTCGAGCAGTTCGTCGCGGGTGGACGCGGGCACCTGGTAGAGACCCAACAGTGCCGCGACGTCCTCGATTTGCAGTCCACTGTTGCCGGTCTCGATCCGGCTGATCTTGCTGGGTGACATGCCCATCCGCTTAGCCACTTCCGCACCGGAGAGCCCGGCGCGCTCGCGTAGCTCGCGCAACGCGGCGGCCACCTGGCGGGAGCGTACCGAGGTGTGCGGGTTACCGGGCATGCGCGACTATGCACCGGCAGTTGATCTCAGCCAATCACCCGACCGAATCATTGCTTGTGCTACTTGCAATGAATCCGGTATGGACCCGTTGGCAAGGGCCACCAGCGAGATGGTGGTAGAGAAGACCTGGCAGATCCCAGCGAACGGCGATAAGCCGGGCCGGTCACCCTCGTCGTGCGGCTGCCGAACGTGCTGATCATCGACTCGCGCGGCAGGCACATCCTCGTGGCACCGGAACAAGCCGAGCTGGTGAGTACGAAGATGGGCGAAGTGGCCGACTGGATCCGCAACGCAGCCGCCGGCTGAACCGACCGGTGCGGCAGACTGGCGGAGGCACCGCCGTCGAGAGGAGTAATCCGTGACTCGGTCGCAGGTCGACGTATTAGCCGTCGCCCGACAGCGGGTTCTCCGGCACGGAACCGGGCTTTCTGAGCCAGAAGTCCTCGCCGTCTTGCAACTACCGGACGACCGGTTGGAAGAGCTACTCGCGCTGGCCCACGAAGTGCGGATGTGCTGGTGCGGTCCGGAGGTCGAGGTCGAGGGCATCGTCAGCGTCAAGACCGGCGGCTGCCCGGAGGATTGCCACTTCTGCTCGCAGTCGGGTCGCTTCGACACGCCGGTGCGCGCAGCGTGGCTGGACATCCCCGGCCTGGTCGAGGCCGCTAAGCAGACCGCAGCCACCGGAGCCACCGAGTTCTGCATCGTCGCCGCCGTGCGCGGACCGGACCGGCGGTTGATGTCTCAGGTCAAAGCCGGTGTCGAGGCGATCCGCAATGAACCCGAAACTGCGCACCTCAACATCGCCTGCTCACTGGGCATGCTCACCCAAGACCAGGTGGACGAGCTGGCCACCATTGGGGTGCACCGCTACAACCACAACCTGGAGACGGCGCGTTCGTACTTCCCGTCCGTCGTGACCACGCACACCTGGGAGGAGCGTTTCCGGACGCTGCAGATGGTGCGCGAAGCCGGGATGGAAGTCTGTTGCGGCGGCATCATCGGGCTGGGGGAGACGCTGGCCCAGCGCGCCGAGTTCGCCGCCCAGCTCGCTTTGTTGGACCCCGACGAGGTGCCGATGAACTTCTTGATCCCGCAGCCGGGCACGCCATATGAGAACCACGACGTGGTGGCCGGGGCGGAGGCGCTCAAGACCGTCGCGGCGTTCCGGCTAGCGCTGCCGCGCACGATCCTGCGCTTCGCCGGTGGTCGTGAGCTCACCCTCGGCGATCTGGGCGCCGAGCGGGGCATGCTGGGTGGAATTAACGCAATCATCGTGGGTAACTACCTGACGAATCTCGGCCGGCCCGCGCAGGCAGATCTGGACATGCTCACCGACCTGCGGATGCCGATCAAAGCGCTGGGCCAGACGCTGTGATCTTCTGCGACGTCTGCGGGCGTCCAGCCAGCGAGACAGACCATGCCCACTGCGCTCACCGCCGTGGCCTGGAGCCGCCCCGGTATTGCCCGCAGTGCGCGGGCCGCATGGTGGTGCAAGTGATGCCGGCCGGCTGGTCGGCCCGGTGCAGTGCGCACGGCAGCTACCCAGGGTCAGGGTGAAGGCGGTGCAGGTGCAGACAATGCCGGCTCCGGGACCGGCCACTCCTGCAGTGGTCCGCGCCGATCTGCGGCCCGCTCTAGGTGTGCTGGGTACGGTGGCTTTGCTGGGCGTTCCGCTGGGCCTGCTGTGGGCCTGGCTGGCGCCGCCCGAGTTCGTCGCGCGATCGCCCCTGGCGCCGGCACCTGGTGGTGTCTTGCCTTTCATCGGGCAAAGCGAACACCGCTTCGACGACATGGCTACGTTCCTGCTGTTCGGCTTGGCCGCCGGGGTGCTCACGGGTGCTGGGCTGTGGCTGTATCGGCGCCGACGCGGACCGCTGATCGTGCTCGCCGCCGTGCTGGGATCATTGCTCGCGGCTTGGCTGGCTCTGCGTATTGGCCTGTGGGTGGTCGCTGCCCGTTATCCCGATCTAGCTGCCAGTGGCGCGCCGTACCCTCGCCCGCCGGTCTTGGAGTCCCGTTGGGTGATCATCGCGCAGCCTTTTGGGGCGGCCGTCAGCTACTGCATCAGCGCGGCATGGAGCCGGGAGTGGCGCGGGGCTTAATTCTGACTGGCCTTCTCGGCGAACTGGTTCAACGGGACCGGCACTGCGCGCAGCGCCCGCAGGAACGCTGCCTCCCGAATCAGGAGGTTGCGTACTAACCGGAGCCGGTCTACCGGGTCGCATTCCTCCAGTACAGCTTGCCGGTCCTCCAGGGTCAGCAGGCAGTCGGCGGCGAGCAGGTGCGCGAGCGTGGCGATGTCGACGTCTTCGCTGGGTTCTTTCCAGTCCCCGTGCTGCCACGCTGCCCAGCAGTACTGCCTGTGGGCCTCCCGGGCCGCGGCGGCCAGCGCTGGCACGAGCATCGACTGTTCTGCGGGTGGCTCGTCGTCAGGAACCCACTCGATGGTGCCCACCAGGTAGGGCGCCGAGGTGTTGTCGACATCCAGCAGGCGGAACCGTTTCTCGCCGCGAGTGACGATGTCGAAACGGCCGTCGGGAAGTCGGCGGGCTTCGCGGAGCACCGCGGTACATCCGATGTTGTGAGTTTCCTCGACAGTTTCCAGGCCCTGCTTGACCGCGATCACCCCGAAGCTGCGGCCCGGGACCGCACCGGTGACCAAGTCGATGGTCAGCTGGCGGTAGCGTGGCTCGAAGATGTGCAGCGGAAGCGATGCGCCCGGGAGCAACACGGTGCCCAACGGGAACAGTGGGACGGTCTCGGCCACACGCTAACGTTACGGCGCCGCGGGCCGATCCGCGAACGAAAGCGCTCGTCAGGACTCTGGGGGCCGTAATACGGCGAACGGGTCAGTGACGCGGATATCGTGTTCGGCGAAGCGATACACCGCTGCGGGCCGCCCACCGGAAGGCCCCGGGGCGGCGGTCCCGCCGGTGGGGACCAGCACCCCGCGGCGGGCCAGTACCCGTTGCAGGTTGGTCGCCGATACCCGGTAGCCCAGCGCAGCCGAGTAGATGGCACGTAGTGCCGACACCGTGAACTCCGGGGCGGCCAGCGCAAACCCGAGATTGGTGTAAGACAGCTTGGCCCGCAGCCGGTCGCGGGCTCGCCGCACGATCAGGCCATGGTCGAAAGCGGTACATAACGAGCCGCCCAGAAGATCCGCCACCGGATGCCACGCCGTGTCGGGCGGCAGCGCGGGGTCGGCGACGCAGGGAACCAGCCCGAGAAACGCGGTGGCCACCGTGCGCCGCTGCGGCATCCGGTCGGGCGCGCTGAACACCCCAAGCTGCTCGACGTGCGCCACCTCACGAACGTCCACCTTCTCGGCCAGCTGGCGCAGCACTGACGCCTGTACGTCCTCAGAATCACCGAGGCGGCCGCCTGGCAATGCCCAGCGTCCGGCGTCGGGCTCGATGGCGCGTTGCCACAGCAGCACCTGCAGCTTGTTGTTGCGGACCTGCAGCACCGCAGCGAGAACTTCGTGCACCGCGAGCCCAACGCTGTTATGATTCACGTTTTCGATTGTAAGGCGAAAACTGGGGCACGGGCCAGCAGGCGCTGGCGAGGAGGCGATATGACCGCTATTGCCGCACCGGAGCGTACCGACACGGGCCGCCTGGGGCCGGAGATCGATAGCGCGTGGTGCGCGCAGGTGCGGGCGCTCGCCGACCAGCGCGATGCGGTGCTGCTGGCGCACAACTACCAGCTGCCGGAGATCCAGGACGTCGCCGATCATGTCGGGGACTCGCTGGCACTGTCGCGCGTCGCCGCCCGCTGCCCGGCGAGCACCATCGTGTTCTGCGGCGTGCACTTCATGGCCGAGACCGCGAAGATCCTAGCCCCGGACAAGACGGTCCTTATCCCGGATGCGCGGGCGGGATGTTCGCTGGCCGACTCGATCGATGCCAAGCAGCTGCGGGCCTGGAAACGTGAGTATCCCGGGGCGGTCGTGGTGGCTTATGTGAACACCACTGCGGAAGTCAAAGCTGAGACCGACATCTGCTGCACGTCGTCCAACGCCGTGGAGGTGGTCGACTCGATTCCGGCCGAGCGCACCGTGTTGTTTTTGCCCGATCAGTTCCTCGGTGCGCATGTGCAGCGCATCACCGGTCGGCGCAACCTGCATATCTGGGCGGGGGAATGCCACGTGCACGCCGGCATCAACGGCACCCAACTGGCGGCCAAAGCGGCCGCCGCCCCGGATGCCGAGCTCTACATCCATCCTGAATGTGGCTGCGCGACCAGCGCGCTGTATCTCGCCGGCCAGGGAGCGGTGCCTGCTGAGCGGGTACGGATCCTGTCCACCGGTGGCATGCTCGACGCCGCCCGGGCCACCGGGGCGCGCGAGGTGCTGGTGGCCACCGAAGTCGGCATGTTGCATCAGCTGAGGCGGGCTGCGCCCGGGGTCGATTTCCGGGCGGTGAACGACCGGGCGTCCTGCCGTTACATGAAGATGATCACTCCGGAGGCGTTGCTGCGCTGCCTGCGTGAAGGCACCGACGAAGTAGACGTTCCCGCTGAGATCGCCGAGCGGGCCCGCGGCGCGGTGCAGCGCATGATCGCCATCGGTCAGCCGGGTGGCGGCGAATGAGCCCATGGGAAGCCACTGCGGATCTCGCTGTGGTCGGCACCGGCGTGGCCGGGTTGACTGCCGCTCTGCGCGCCGCTGAACTCGGCCTGCGGGTGCTCATCGTGACCAAGACCACGGTCGAGGACGGCAACACCCGGTGGGCTCAGGGCGGCGTAGCGGTGGTGCTGCCGGGCACCCCGGACATCGCTGACAGCGTAGACGCGCACGCCAACGACACCCTCACGGCTGGTGCCGGGCTGTGCGATGAGAGCGCTGTTCGAGCGATCCTGGCCGCCGGCCCGGCCGCGGTCGCTGCCCTGCGATCCCGCGGCGCCCGGTTCGACGGCGGAACCACGGAACTGGAGCGCACCCGGGAGGGTGGGCACCAGGCGTTCCGGGTGATCCACGCCGGGGGTGACGCCACCGGGGCCGAGATCGAGCGGGTGCTGGCCGGCGCAGCCCGCGGCAGGGAGCTGCCGTTGCTGGAAGGCCACCCGGTGACCGATGTGCTGTTCGACGATGCCGCCCGGGTGGCCGGAGTGGCGCTGCTCGGTGGCGGTGTGCTACGGGCCCGCGCAGTCCTGCTCGCCACCGGGGGCCTCGGCCAGCTCTACGCCGTCAGCACCAACGCCGATGTGGCCACCGGCGACGGGCTGGCGCTGGCGTTGCGGGCCGGCGCGACGACCGCCGATCTCGAATTCGTGCAATTCCACCCGACAGCGCTGTATGTCGGGCCCGACTCGCGGGGGCGCCAGCCCCTGGTTACCGAGGCGATCCGGGGCGAGGGTGCGGTCCTGCTGGATACCACCGGCGCACCGGTGATGACCGGCGTGCATCCCCTCGGGGGGCTCGCGCCGCGGGACGTCGTGGCCGCAGCGATCACCAGCCGAATGGCTGCGACCGGTAGCGACCATGTGTTGCTCGACGCCACGCACCTCGGCGGCGCCTTCCTGCGTAGCCGCTTCCCGACGGTGCATGCGGCGTGTACGGCAATTGGCGTGGATCCGGGCCGCATGCCGATTCCGGTAGCCCCTGCGGCGCATTACCAGTGTGGCGGGGTGGTCACGGACATCAGCGGCCGCACCACAGTTCCCGGGCTCTACGCCGCCGGCGAGCTGGCCCGCACCGGTTTGCACGGTGCGAACCGGCTCGCCTCTAACAGCCTGCTGGAAGCGCTGGTGCTGGGCACCCGATCCGCGGAGGCGGTGGCCGCCGACCTCGGGATGCTCCCGCGCCCGGGGCCACCGTCCCCGCCCTGCTCGATACGCCAAATCGCTGACCGCGAGTCGGTGCAGCGGTCGATGAGTGCGCATGCGGGGATCGGGCGGGATGCTGCCGGGCTGGCTACCGCCTCAGCGGTCGTGGCGGCCACCACCCGACGGCCGCTCCGGACGGCCCGTGACGCTGAGGATGCTGCGCTGACCCTGGCCGCTGCTGCCGTACTCGCGGCCGCGACAGTACGCACCGAGAGTCGTGGTTGTCACCTGCGCACCGACCACCCGCGTACCGCGGCGCGCTGGCGACGCAGCATCGCCGTGGTGCTCGATGACACCGGAGCCCCGGTGCCGCTCACCTCCGCGCTGGTCGGAGGTGCAGCGTGAGCATCGGCGTCGCTACCGCGGCCTTTGATGGGAACCTCGATACCGACGACGTGAACCGGGTTGTCGCCACCGCGCTGGAAGAAGACCTCCGCTACGGTCCCGACGCGACCACGGCCGCCTGCGTGCCCGCCGGTGCGATCGCCACGGCCACCGTCTCATCACGCGCGCCCGGCCTGCTGGCCGGACTGCCGGTTTTCCTTGCCGTTCTCGACGCGGTGCTGGGCATTGACGGGTACGAGATCATCAGCCAGCGCCAGGATGGCGATCGGCTAGCCGCGAGGGATATCGCCGTCGCCGTTCGCGCCCCGGTTGCTGGACTGCTCACCGCCGAGCGCACCGCGCTCAACGTGCTGTCTCACCTGTCCGGGGTAGCCACTGTCACCGCAGCCTGGGTCGATGCGGTGGCCGGTACCGGAGCGTCGGTTCGGGACTCCCGAAAAACCCTGCCGGGCCTGCGCACGCTGCAGAAGTACGCGGTGCGCTGCGGTGGCGGGGTCAACCACCGGATGGGGCTGGGTGACGCCGTGCTGATCAAAGACAATCACCTGGCCGCTGCCGGGTCGGTGACCGCGGCCATCGCGGCCGTTCGGGCGGCTGCCCCGCAGCTGCCCTGCGAGGTGGAGGTCGGGACATTGGAAGAGCTGGACGAGGCGTTGGCGGCGGGGGCTTCCCTGGTGCTCCTGGACAACATGACGGTGGCGCAGTGCGCCGAGGCAGTCCGCCGCGCCGCGGGTTCGGCAACGGAGCTGGAGGCCTCCGGCGGCCTGACGCTGGAGGTCGCTCGGGCCTACGCCGAGACCGGCGTGCGTTACCTCTCAGTAGGCGCCCTGACCCACTCAGCCCCAGCTCTGGACCTCGGCCTGGACCTGTCGTAACGCCGAATTCTTAACCGCGGACTCTTAACCCGGATATGGAGACATATCGGGGTTAAGAGGCTCCCTTCAACCCCGATATGTCTCCATGTCGGGATGGGGATTGGGCGTGGGGATGTGGGTGGGCGGTGGGAACGTCAGACGAGTAGTGCGGCGAGCGCTGCATGCCATCGCGCATGCACCTGGTCGTCACCGGGCACATCGCCCACGATTGCGCCACAGACCACGCACAGCTTGCCGGTGGAGCGATACTCGTAGCTGGGAGTCTGGGCGACCAGCGCACGCGCCACGTCAGAAGCCATCGACTGTCCTCTCGTCGCTCGAACTCATGGGCGTGGGCGGCAGGTTCCCCCGGTGATCCGTGGCACGCAGTCTGCATAGTCCAGCAGCAGATCCACCGCTTTGTCGTTGCGAGTGGTTTCGCGGTCAATCACGCTCGACGGTGGATAGAACCCGCCCTGCGTCAGGCTGGTCGGGTACATCTCCAGCGTGTAGGACCAGATGTGGTGCTGGGCCCACATCCAGTCGCCGATCGAACCATCCGTGACATACAGGTGGCTGGACTGCTCGGGCGTGTAGCCGTTGGTCGCCGCCATTGCTTCACCAAGTTTGCGGAACGCCGCCGCGTCGGACGCGCTCAGTCCCGGACCGGTGTCGTTGGTCGTGAAGCCATAAGGCCACAGCACCAGCTCGGAAAAGCTGTGGAAGTCGATGTGTGCGGTGATCTGCTGTACCCCGCCGACCACCCGGCTGTTCACCCAATCTCGCAGCTGCGCGGTCTCCGGCGCGGAGAACGGAACGGGGCCGTGGTAGCTGTCGCTGGCCGGGTTGGCGCTGGAACCGCCGCAGCAGGCCCACTCGTCGCCCCAGTTGCGGTTGGTGTCCGTCCCGACGTCGGTGGTCCCGGGGGTCGGTTGCCGGTTCTTGCGCCACAGCCCGAACAGACCGGTGGAGATGTCGTACTCGGCGCCGTCCGGGTTGACCATCGGCGCTACCCAGATCTCCCGGGAACGCACCAGCCGGGTAATGGTCGGATCGGTGCCGTAACCCTGGGCCAGCCGCTTCACGATGTGCAAGCACATCTCGACGGTGAGATGTTCGCGGGCGTGCTGAGCGCAGGTGAACAGCACCTCGGGTTCGTGCTTGTCGGCACGTACATCGTCGCTGATCTTCACCAGCAGCAGCGGGCGACCCTGCACCGATTTGCCGTAACTGGACACCGCGATCTGATTGGGATGCGCAGCGGCCAGCGCGTCCAGCTCGGTGGTCAGCTCGGAATAAGTGTGGTAGCCCTGGTACCCGATCGGGAACTTGCCTGGTCCGACCGGGGTTGGTGACGACGCGGTCGCCAGCGGCACCAGCTGCAGCCCGCTGGCTCGCAACCGCTCCACCTGCGCCGGAGTGGCCAAGATCTCTAGGCCGTCGCGGCCGCCACCGAGGATTTCAGCGCCCTGGCGCGCTATCGCAGTGCGGGCTGCGGGGTTCTTGCCCACATCCGTCACCCGGTACGCCGACGGTGGTGGAGGCGGCGGTTGCGGTGGCGCCGCCATCGCTGACCACGGAACGCCCAAGGCCAGCGTCCCCACCAACACGATTAGGACAATCCGCCACCTCGACACCGAGCGGAGCGTAACGACCGTTGCGTGCCTCGCAAGCAGCGGGCTCAGTGGGATTCTCCGCGCTGATAACCCCGCTGAACCCACTCGGTACGCAGCGCCGGCGCATTAGGGTGGGGGACGTGTTGAGACGGATGGATTTGCGCGGTGGCCTGCCGGGACCGGCAGTGTTGCGGGGAATGGTGCCGCGGGCCGAGGTGGACGTCGACGCGGTGATCCATCAGGTAGCGCCGGTGATTGATGCGGTGCGTGCCCGGGGGGTCGAGGCGGCCCTGGAGCTCACCGAACGGTTTGACGGGGTGCGGCCGGCTGGCATCCGGGTGCCGTCCAGCGCCTTGCAAGCAGAACTGGAGCAGCTGGACCCGGCGGTTCGCGTCGCGCTGGAAGAATCTATTGCCCGGGTCCGCCGGGCGCACATCGACCAGCGCCGCACCGAGACGGTCACGCAGGTGGTGCCGGGCGGCACCGTCACGCAACGGTGGATGCCGGTGGCGCGGGTCGGGTTGTATGCGCCCGGTGGGCTGGCGGTGTACCCGTCCACGGTGGTCATGAACGTGGTGCCGGCACAAGTGGCGGGAGTGACGTCGCTGGTGGTGTGCTCACCGCCGCAGGCCACTCACGAGGGGCGCCCGCATCCCACGGTGCTCGCAGCCGCCGCACTGCTCGGTGTCGACGAGGTGTGGGCAGTCGGCGGCGCGCAGGCCGTCGCGCTGCTCGCCTACGGCGGCACCGATACTGATGGCACGCCGCTGGACCCGGTGGACATGGTCACCGGCCCGGGCAACATCTACGTCACCGCAGCCAAGCGCGCCCTGCGCGGCATGATCGGCATCGACGCCGAGGCCGGTCCCACGGAGATCGCCATCCTGGCCGACCGTACCGCCGACCCGGTGCATGTCGCCGCTGACCTGATCTCCCAGGCGGAGCACGACACCCTGGCGGCCAGCGTGCTGGTCACCGACTCGATCCCCCTGGCCGACGCGGTCGATGCCGAGCTGCGGCGGCAGATCGCCGCCACCAAGCACACGGAGCGGATCCGCACTGCCCTGACCGGGCCGCAGTCCGGATGCATCCTCGTGCCCGACGTGGAAGCTGGGCTTGCGGTGGTGGACGCCTACGCGGCCGAGCACCTGGAGATCCAGACTCGGGATGCGGGCGCGGTTGCCCGCCGGGTGCGCAACGCTGGAGCGATCTTCGTCGGCCCGTATGCGCCGGTGTCGCTGGGCGACTACTGCGCCGGATCCAACCACGTGCTGCCCACCGGAGGCTGCGCGCGGCACTCAGCTGGGCTGTCCGTGCAGTCCTTCCTCCGTGGCATGCAGCTCATCGAGTACGACGAGGACGCTTTGGTGAAGGTCGCCGATCACGTCGTGGCGCTCTCGGAAGCCGAAGACCTGCCCGCCCACGGCCAGGCGATCACCGCCCGCTTCGCGCGGTGATCTACCCCGACATGGAGACTTATCGGGGTGATCGGGCCCTCGAAAACCCCGATATGTCTCCATGTCGGGGAAGGGACGTGGGGGCTTGGGTGACGTTGAGCGCGTTGCCGTTGGGGGAGGGGTTACGCGGGCGCACACCCTACGGGGCGCCGCAGCTGGATGTGGCGGTGCGGCTGAACACCAACGAGAATCCCTACCCGCCGCCCGCCGAGCTGGTCGCCGACGTTGCCGCCGCGGTGCGCGAGGCAGCTTGCAACCTGCACCGCTACCCCGACCGCGACGCCGTTGCGCTGCGCACCGACCTGGCCGACTACCTCGCCGGCCGCACCGGCGTGCCGCTGACCACGGCGAATGTGTGGGCCGCTAACGGGTCGAACGAGATCATCCAGCAGCTGCTGCAAGCCTTCGGCGGCCCTGGACGCACCGCGCTGGGTTTCACCCCCTCCTACTCGATGCACCCCATCATCTCCGCTGGTACCCGGACAGAGTGGATCCCGGCGCCGCGCCGGGCAGACTTCTCCCTCGACCCCGCCGGCGCCATCGCGGCCATTCAGGAGCACCAGCCCGAGGTGCTGTTCGTCACCAGCCCGAATAACCCCACCGGGCAGTCAGTACCCCTCGCTGACCTCGAGAAGGTGATCACCACTGCGCCGGGCATCGTGGTGGTCGACGAGGCATACGGCGAGTTCAGCGCGCGACCAAGCGCGGTGGGGTTGCTCGAGCAATTCGCCGACCGGTTGGTGATCTGCCGGACGATGAGCAAGGCGTTCGCCTTCGCGGGTGGCCGGCTGGGTTACCTCGCTGCCGCGCCGGCTGTCATTGACGCCCTACTGCTGGTGCGGCTGCCTTACCACCTGTCCGCGCTCACCCAAGTCGCTGCCCGCGCGGCGCTGCGGCACGGATCGGCAACTCTGAACTCCGTTGCGGTGTTGGTGGCCGAACGGGAACGCGTCGCCCACGCGCTGCGCTACCTCGGTGCCCAGGTAGT
>DASQVU010000187.1:0-5490 GCA_035640615.1 Pseudonocardiaceae bacterium | reverse complement strand
CGAGACGCTGCTGGACCAGCTTGCCGACCAGGGATCGCCGGCAGACTTGCACGAGGCGTTGTCCGTCCCGCTGCCGGTGCAGGTGATCTGCGAGCTGCTCGGCGTGCCCTACCGCGACCGTGACCAGTTCCGGAGCTGGTCAGTCGGCGCGAGCAATCTCTCCGATCGCAAGGCCGCCACCGAGGCGCTGGAGCAGCTGGTCGCCTACATGCACCAGCTGATCACCCACAAACGCGCCCATCCCAGCCAGGACGTCATCTCTGACCTGATCAGCGCCCAGGCCCAGGGGCGCTACGGCGACGGGAGCATCGCCGAGCTGGCCGCCGTGCTGCTGTTCGCGGGCCACGAAACCACTGTCACGCGCATCGACTACGGCACGCTGTTGCTGCTCACCCACCCCGCCCAGGGCGAGGCAATCCGGCGCGATTCCCAGCTGGTCGAGGGCGCGGTGGAGGAAATCCTGCGGATGGCCGTTCCCGGCCTCAGTGGCTTACCGCGCTACGCGCACGACGACATCGAGCTGGCCGGAGTGATGATCCGCGCCGGGGACGCGGTGCTGCTCAGCAGCCTTGCCGCCAACCGCGACGCGGACGCTTTCCCCGATCCCGATCGTTTCGATATCACCCGCACCCCGAACCAGCACCTGTCCTTCGGGCACGGTCCCCGCTTCTGCATCGGCGCCAGCCTCGCCCGCGTCGAGCTCAACGCCGTGTTCACCGCGCTGCCCCGACGCTTCCCGACTCTCCAGCTGGCCGTGCCGCTGGAGGACCTGCAACTCCGTACCGACGTGCTGATCGGCGGCCTCACCGCGTTACCCGTTGCCTGGTGAGTGCGGTCCTACGCCATGTCCTCGAGCTGCTTACCCTTTGTCTCTTGCACGAACTTCAACACGAACAAGAACGAGAGAAACGCGAAGAGCGTGTAGAGGCCGTAGGCCACCCCGAGACTGATGTCGGCCAAGGTCGGGAACGTCGTGGAGACGGCGAAGTTGCTGATCCATTGCGCAGCCGCCGCCAACCCAAGCGCGGCGGCCCGGATCCGGTTGTTGAACATCTCGCCGAGCAGCACCCAGACCGTCGGACCCCAGGAGATGCCGAAGAACACGACGAAGGCGTTGGCCGCGAGAAGGGCGACCGTGCCGGCCGTGGAGCTCAGCGACGGTTGCCCGTTGACCACGGGGGCCGTACCGAAGACGTAGGCCAGCGTCGCCAGGCTGACGAACATACCTGCCGAGCCGATCAGCAGCAGCCGGCGCCGACCGAGCTTGTCAATCATGGCGATCGCCACCAGCGTGACGATTATGTTGGTCACCGATGTCAATACGGTGATGATCAGCGAGTTGGCCTCAGTGAACCCGACCTGCCGCCACAGCGTCGAGGAGTAATAGAAGATCACGTTGATGCCGACGAACTGCTGGAATACCGATAGCAGGATGCCTACCCAGACGATCGGGAGCAGGCCCAGAAACGATCCCCGTAAATCCTTGAAGGTGGATCGAGCATCTTGCACGATTGTGCGGCTGATTTCCCGGATCCGTTCGTCTATTCCGCTTCTGAGCACCTGGGATAGCACGGCCCGGGCCTCGACAGTGCGCCCGCGGAACATCAGGTACCGCGGGGACTCCGGAATCTGCAGCGCGAGGATCCCGTAGGCCAGCGCGGGAACGGCCAGGGTGATGAACATCCACCGCCAGGCCGCCAACCCCAGCCATAACGTATCCGTCGCGCTCCCCGCGCTGGTGGCCAGGAAGTAGTCCGAGAGCAACGCCACGAAGATCCCCGAAACGATAGCCAGCTGCTGCAGCGAGCCCAGCCGGCCGCGGATCGACGCTGGCGCGATCTCCGCGATGTAAGCCGGTGCGATCACCGACGCTGCCCCCACGCCCAGGCCGCCGATGAGGCGCCACAACGTGAGATCCCATGGCGAGAAGGCCAGTCCGGAACCGATCGCGCTGACCAGGAAGAGTGCGGCGGCGAGTTCCATCACCCGGATACGGCCGACCCGGTCGGCCAGCCTGCCGGCGAGCCAGGCGCCCACCGCACATCCCAGCAGCGCGGAGGCCACCACGAAACCGGTCAGCCCGGCACCGATCTTGAAGGCGTCACGGATAGCGAGCACCGCCCCGTTGATCACGGCTGTGTCGAATCCGAACAGGAATCCCCCCAGCGCGGCCACCGCTGCCAGCAGCACAGCCCGTGCGATGTCGTACTGCTCCGCCGCCGGCTCGATCGACGTCATGCCTTCTCTCCTATCCGACATGGAGACATATCGGGGTTTACTGGCCGTTCATAACCCCGATATGTCTCCATGTCGGGAAGGGGAAGAGAGCGTGGGGTGCAGTTGTGGGCCGGTAATGCCGCAGTGGGAGCACCGCTCGAGAGGAAGGCGTTCAGCCGGCTCGGCAGCGGGGGCCAGGCGCGGCTCGTGCAGCAGCACCGCCGCCAGCAACGACCCCACTGCCAGCAGCCCCGCACTGATCAACATCGCGGTGTCAAAGCCGGCCTCAAAAGACATCGGGTCGGTGTAATCAGCGCCGGACAGGCCCGCCACCACCGGGATGACGGCAACAGCTAGCAGGCCCGCGGAGCGCGCGACCGCATTGTTCACCCCCGATGCCGTTCCCGCATAGCGCGGATCCGCGGAGTTAAGCACGGTCGCGGTGAGCGGCGCCACGGTCAGCGCCAGGCCCAGCCCCAGCACCACCACAGCAGGCAGCACATCGCTCAGATAGGACGCCCCGCGGCCGATCCGCAGCGTCAGCAGGAAACCGAAAGCGCCCAGCAGGGGTCCCACCGACAGGGGCAGCCGGGGACCGATGCGCTCGGCGAGCGCACCCGCCCGGGCGGACAGCAGCAGCATCAGCACGGTGACCGGAAGCAGGGCGGTGCCGGCCACCAACGGGGAGAATCCGGACACGATCTGCAGGTGCAGCACCAGCAAGAAGAAGAAGACACCGAGTCCGGCGTATACCAGCAGGGTGACGGCATTGGCCACGCTGAACCGGCGATCGGCGAAGAGCGCCAGCGGCACCAGGGGGTGCGGCGAATGCCGTTCGACCAGCAGGAAGGCCACGAGCGCGGCGGTCCCGCCGGCTCCGGTGAGGAACACATCGACACCGGCGCCGGAGCGCCCACCACCGCCACCGCCGAGGCCGGTCAGCGCATAGGTCAGGCCCGCCAACCCGGCTGCGGCGAGCACCGAGCCGATCACGTCCAGGCCGGGAGGGCTGTGCGCGTCCCGGGTGTCGGCCACGTGTCGCAGTGAGACCACCACGATGAAGGCGGCGACCGGCAGGTTGATCAGAAACACCGCGCGCCAGTTGAGCAGGACCAGGTAGCCGCCGACGAACGGGCCGATCGCGGCGGCGAGGCCGCTGAGCCCGGACCAGGCTCCTACCGCCCGCGCCCGGTCGGTGGCCACGAACGACGACGAGATGATCGCCAGACTGCCCGGAGTGAGCAGGGCGCCCCCGATGCCCTGCAGGGCGCGGGCCGCGACGAGGATCTGCGCGGTAGGCGCCAACCCGCAGGCCAGCGACGCGAAAGCGAACCACGTCACCCCGATGACAAAGATCCGGCGTCGCCCGAGGTGATCCCCGAGCGCCCCAGCCAGCAGGATCAGTGCGGCCAGCGTGAGGGAGTAGGCATTGACGATCCATTGCAGGGTGCGGAATCCGGCACCGAAGTCGCGCCCGATGGCGGGCAGCGCGATGTTGACCACGGTGGCGTCGAGCATCGCCATGCCTGAGCCGAAAATCGTCGCTAGCAGCACCCACCGGCCGGCGGGCGTGCCCATCCTCGCCCCCGTTGAGGGAGGAGTCGTCACCATCGCGCTCCAGTGTCGCGCACACCCGCCGCCTCGGGTAGGCAGGAATAATGACCACCCCGCCGCCTGACCGTGCCCGGCTGCTGCTTGGCCCAGCGCGCGCCACCGTTGCTGCGGGCTGGTTGGATCCCTACGCTGGCCGCGGTGGTCCGCAGCGTGGCGCGCCGCTTCACGGTGCCCGGTCCGGTGCTGTACGCCGCTTGCTCAGCCCTCCGTCTTCGACAACGCGGTCGCCACGCTGCTGTTTGCGGGATTGCAACGCCAGGGTCATCGTCGAGAGCAGCACGGCAAGCGGCCAGCTGGAGGTTGAGTTCCACACCGAGTCAGTGCCTGCGCAGCGAACGACCGCCGGCTCGAGAGCAGGGGAGTGATCGACGATGAGGGTCTTCACGGCTGCTGACGATTTGCTGGCCGCGGCTGGCGAACAGCTGGGTACGAGTGACTGGATGACCATCGACCAGGACCGCGTCAACGCTTTCGCGGACGCGACCGAAGACCACCAGTGGATTCACGTCGACCCGGATCGTGCTGCGGACGGCCCCTTCGGCGGCACGATTGCGCACGGATTTCTCACCCTGTCGTTGCTGCCCTACTTAATCTTCCAGACGTACCGGGTCGAGGGTGCCTCGATGACCATCAACTACGGGCTGAACAAGGTGCGGTTTCCGGCTCCGGTGCCGGTGGGCTCTGCGGTGCGGGCCGAGGTTGCGCTTGCTGAGGCCGCTGAGGTGACCGGTGGCGTGCAACTCGTCCTGCGGGCCACGATGCACATCGACGGGGGCACAAAGCCGGGTTGTGTGGCCGACTGGGTTACCCGGGTGTACTTCTGACCGCACTAGCCAGGTCGTCCGGCCGCAACCGGAACACCTGCTTCCGGATTCCGTGGTACTTGTCGCTTTCGCCGACCCATTCCATGCCGATCCGGCGCGCGGTCGCCGCCGCGCGCGCATTATCGGGTTCCACCAGCGCGAATAGCTCGACCAGCGAGTGCTCGAAGGCCCACTGCGCCAGCGCGTGGGCGGCCTCGGTGATGTAGCCGCGGCCCCAGTACTCCGGTGCCAGCTGGCACTCCATCTCGACGTCCGCCTCGGGCACCGGCATCGGCAGCAGGCTGATTCCGCCGGCGAGCGTTCCGCCGTCGAGGACCACTAGTGCCCACCGCCCCGTGCCCGGCGCCATCTCACGTTGTTCGACGGTCCACTGCCGTAACACTTCCTGCATGACGGTCGCGCCGGGGATATCGCAAATGCCGGCAAGCTCGGGCGCCCAGCGCTTGAGACTTTCGTGGCCGAACAGTTTCAAGGCTGCCTCGGCATCGGCGCCCGACCAATCCCGCACGAGGAGCCGACGAGTCCGCAACAGCTCCGCCATGAGCCGAATTTACTCCGATTCGACCCGTTCCGGGCTACCTAGCGGTCCGGATTTGCGCAACGCAGCCGGTTTGATGTTGGGATTCATCTGGAACACGTTGTCCGGGTCATAGCGCGCTTTGACCTGGGCCAGCCGTTGGTACTTGGCCGGCCCGTAGGCTGCGGGCACGCGATCCGCGTCGTCGTCGGCCAGGAAGTTGAAATAACCGCCGGTGCCGCTGGTGTGCGGGACCAGCGCTTGCCACAGCGATTGGGCCCAGGCCCGGTCGGCCGCCAGCAGCTCGGCGTTCGGAGC
>DASQVU010000186.1:0-3038 GCA_035640615.1 Pseudonocardiaceae bacterium | reverse complement strand
CTCAGGTCGATGTTATCCCCCACGGCGCCACGGTGGTCGCGGTCGGGAGGGCAGCACCCGCCGCGGCGACACCGAAGACGGCGGCGGCAAGCACCTTCACCCACGGCCCGAACCCGGCCCTCGGGCTGTTGGTGGGCATCCTGGTGGTGGTAAGCGTCGGCACGGCGGTGTTTCTTCTGGTAAGCGGTGGCCCGCAGTCCACAGCTTCGGTCGACACGCAGCCTCAAGTCGACGCCGACTCCGATCAGCCGATCGTCATTGCGCCGAAGGCGAACTCTCCGCCCAAGGCGGACCCGGACGCGGGGATCGACTCCGTGCTTGACCGGACACCCGAGCATGTCGAGTGAATCGGGGGATTCCGCCGCGCCGGTGCTGGCCCCGGTCGGCTGGGCGGTGTCTGCTCCAGCGCCGACATCGCCCCGTGAAAGACCGGCTGCGGTGGTGGCCCGGCGCACCCCCGGCGGCGCGGTCCGCCACGTTGCGGTGGTGGACGGTTTGCGGGGTATCGCCATCTTGCTGGTGGTGCTGTTTCACTATTGGCAGCTGTCCTTTTGGGTGATCCCCCTTCCGGGATTGCCCCAGCAGGACAACCTTGAGTTCGTCCAGTCCGCCGGTTATCTCGGCGTCGAGCTGTTCTTTTTCATCAGCGCGTTTTGCCTGTTCTATCCCCATGCCAAGGCGATGTTCGGCCAGGGGTCAGTGCCCACGCTGAAGCACTTCTACTACCGACGCGCCATCAAGATCGTACCATCCTATCTGCTGGCCCTACTTATCTTCGGAGTATTTTTCTCTGACCTCTATCCGGTCGCCTACAAGCACGGTGTACTCGCTGATCTCGGGCTGCATCTGGTCTTTTTGCATGACCTGCTACCGGAGACGCGGTCCAGTTTCGATGGGGTGCTGTGGTCGCTGGCCGTCGAGGTGCAGTTCTACTATGTTTTTCCGCTATTCGCGAAGGCTTTCCGTCGCTTTTCGTGGTTGACAGCGGCCGCGATGGTTGTGATCGCCGTGCTGTTTCGAAGCTGGGCGCGGCACCAGCCACTGGAAGATTTTGCGCAGTGGGACAGCTTGTTACCAGGTTTTTTGGACCTTTTCGCGTTCGGCATGCTCGCTGCGTATCTGCTGGTGTGGATATGCCAACGCCCGGTAGCGGCGCGGCAGCTGCGCTACGCCTTTACCGTGCTGGCGGTGGCCGGCTTTGTCACCCTGTTGATGATGTTCCGGTGGGCATACGACGTGCGTTACGACGGACCGCCGCCGGAGGTATGGCAGTCGATCAACCGCCAGTACCTGGGGCTGCTGTTTTTGTGCATCACGGTCGCGTCCACGCTGGCCATCGACCTGTGGCGAAAACTGGTGGCCCACCGGATGCTGCTGTTTTTGTCCACTATTTCCTACAACCTCTACATTTGGCATCAGGCCATAGGCCGGCTGATTCGCGACCGGCACTGGTGGACGGCGGACACGCCAACACCGATGGATGACCCACACTGGCGCTGGACCTACATGGTCGTGGCGGTGACCGCCTCGGTCATCGTGGCCAGCCTGATCACCTACGGGTTCGAACGGCCGCTGTTGCAGCTGGGTGTGCGAGGCGCCATCCGGGCGTGGCGGGTCAAGCTGGCCGCGCTGCAGGGGGCTGCCCGCCAGTCCCGCCCCGGCCACCTCCGGAGCGGGCGCGCCCCGTCGCAGCACCCTTAGATCCACTTAGTGCCGGCACCGAGTATCGGACCGTGGTGGTTCGATAATGCCGCACCTGGCCCGCGGTCCTCGGTCATGTACTGCCCGGCCCGTATCTGACGGGGCATCAGACGATCTTCGGCTGGTCCCGTGAGCACACATTCAGAAGGTCATCCCTGCGGTGGTCGAGGCCAACTCGGGCGGGGGAACCGATCCGGATCCTCATCAGGTGTTGTCAACATCAGGTGTGGTCGACGTCTTAGGGTGGCTGGGGCGTTGGCGCGCATCCACATATGTCAGGCGGTCGGCTACGGCGGCGATTGGGTGTCTGCCGGTCGCGCAGTCAGGACGGCCATCGGCAATGCGGCTGCGGATCATCTTTGATGATCTTGCGGGGTCTTGCGTTTGCTGTCTGCTGTGGACACCGACCGCACCTAAGTCTGTCTGCTGGGCGTGGACACACGGTCGTTGAGGGCTGGGCGGAATACCCAGCGGCGCAGCAGGACAAAGCGCAGCAAAGTGGCGGCAGCGTTGGCGGCGATGAGGATGGCGACCTCGACGGCAGGGTGGGGGTGATGCTGGATCGAGTGCGCTGCGGCCAGCGTGCCGCTGGTCAGGGCGAGGGCGATCCCGAAGACGATCAGGCCTTGAAATTGGTGGCGCGTGATCTGCTCGCGCCCGACGACGCCGAAGGTGAACCGCCGGTTGAGCGCGGTGTTGGCCACGGCGGTGAGCAGCAGGGTTAGGGCGTTGGCGCCCTGGGCGCCTAGGGGAGCGCGCAGCAGCAGGAACAAGATCAGGTAGGCCATCGTGCTGAGCAGCCCGATGGCGGTGAAGCGCACCAGCTGGCGGGTCAGCCCGACGGGGACGCCGGGGGTCTGCGGCTCGAGGGGTGCTCGGCCTAGTTGAGCGCGGAGATCCTGTATGGGTAACTTGCCGATGGCGAAGGCGCGCGCCAACCGGGCTATCCCCCGCAGGTCGGTTAGCGCGGTGCTGATGATGTGTACCCGGCTGTCTGGGTCGTCGATCCAGTCAACGGGGACTTCGTGGATGCGCAGCCCGCTGCGCTCGGCCAAGACGAGTAACTCGGTGTCGAAAAACCATCCGTTGTCTTCAACGTGGGGCAGCAGCTGGGTGGCGACTTCCCGGCGGATGGCCTTGAACCCGCATTGCGCGTCGGAGAACCGGGTGGCCAGGGTGTGGCGGAGCATCAGGTTGTAACCGCGGGAGATGAACTCCCGCTTGATGCCGCGGATGACGCGGGATCCCCGGTGCAACCGGGTGCCGATGGCGAGGTCGGAGTGGCCTGAGATCAGCGGTGCGATCAACGGCAGGAATGCTGCGAGGTCGGTTGACAA
>DASQVU010000185.1:0-3293 GCA_035640615.1 Pseudonocardiaceae bacterium | reverse complement strand
CCGAAGTGAGCCAGCCCCGGAATTCGTTAATTGAGTCGGCGTTGCTGTGCTGCAGCCGCAACCAGCATTCCTGCACGGCATCGTCGGCCTCACTCACCGAACCCAGCATGTCGTACGCCACGGAACGCAGGTGTGCACGATGCTGCTCGAATATTGCGGCCAGCCAATTCGGCTCGGACATCTGGCTCCCCGATCTGAAAAATCTCGTCATTGGTAGGACGAATCGCTCGACGTGAATGTGACATCCCCCGCTACGGAGACCTCTGCCTGCCGGCCCGGGCGACCAACTGCTCGCTGAGCGTCCCCGGCCGCCGGCCTTCTGGAGGCGCCGGCTGCCGGCACCTCGACCGGTGTGAACCCGCGGATGTGCGTGAAGTGTGCGCCGCTGACTCCTTCCCAGGCGGAGTCGCGGAGCAGCGTCAGGATCGACGCCGCGATCCGCTGCGGTGGCAGCGCTCGCGGCGGGCTAGCCATGGTCACCGCTGGAAGCGTTCGATGTGACATTTCCTGCGGCACCCGGAATGTCACACCCGGCGGCTGGGGATCGTCCTAGGAGTAGCGGATCGGTGGTGATTCCCGCCGCCTCCGAGAAAGGACAGGTGCGCTATGCCGGCACCCATAGCATCCGAACAATCCGTTGACCCGCTCACCGAGCTGTTGGGACAGGTCAGACAGGCCAGCGGCGGGCGGCTGCTGGCTCTGCACACCGACCTGGCGCGCTCCCCGGCTGCGCTCTCGGCGTACCTGGGTTTGCGCCGCGCGGGTAGCGACTACGGGACGTTGGCCCCGATGGTGCGAGTGGCGATCATGCTCGCGGTGGCGGTGGCCGATGACGGCGCCTACTCCCAGGCCATCGCCACCCAGCTCGCGATCGGCGCTGGGATGACCCCAGAGCAAACCGTGGCGGTGCGTACCGGGCAGGTCGCCGACGCCCGTCTTGCGGCGCTGCTGGCAGTAATGAGGGAGGCCGCAGTCAACACCGGCCGGGTCACCGAGGCCAGCTGGGCCGCGGCCACCGCCGCCGGGTGGAGCGTTGCACAACTCACCGAAGCATTCGTCTTCCTCACCCTGACAGTGTTCGTCGACTACTTCACCCATTACGCCCGCACCGAGCTCGACGTCCCACCGGCCCGCCGGTACCCAGCGAAGGGAGCAACCGATGAGCGCGCCCACACTACTGCCGCGGCCGGCCTGGTTGCCGCGGGAACGGTGGCCATTCCCCACCGGAGCACTCGCGACGGCGGTCGGGCAGATCGCATTCACCGACGTCGGTGAAGGACCAACGCTGCTGTTCGTGCACGTTGGGTCGTGGAGCTTTATCTGGCGCGACCTGTTGGTGGCGCTGAGCCCGCACCATCGCTGCGTCGCACTCGACGCCCCAGGCAGCGGCCTCAGCTCTCACCCAGACTCAGTGGTGGGCTTAGAGTCCGCTGCCCTCGCGGTGAGCGCGGTGATCGATGAGCTCGACCTGCGTGAGATCACGCTGGTCATGCATGACGTAGGTGGGCCGGTCGGGCTGGCGGCAGCCGCCCGACAACCGGACCGTATCGCCGGTCTGGTCGCGCTCAATGCCCTGGGCTGGCGGCCCACGGGCGCGGCGCTGCGGGGGATGCTCGCGGTGATGGGCAGCGCGCCGATCCGGGAATCGGCCGCGCTGCTGGGCTGGGCGGCCAGGCTCAGCGCATCGGCGTTCGGCGCTGGCCGGGAATGGACCAACGAGGACCGTGCCGTGTTCCTGACCGGGATGGACAGGCCGTCCCGGCGCAACACCCACTGCTACCTCCGCGCGCTGCGCACCGAGAACGACCTGCTTCAGCGCGCCGAAGCAGCACTGCGGGGCCCGCTGTCCCGGCTGCCCCTGCTCACCGTGTTCGGCTCACGCAACGACCCGTTCAAGCTCGGCCAGAAATGGAAGCAGCTATTCCCCGACGCTGAGCAACACACCATCCCCGGCGGCAACCATTACCCGATGGGCGACAACCCGGCCGGCGTGTCCACTCTCATCCGTCGCTGGCACAGCACCCACCTCCGCGGAGCCCACCAACCCCAGCGCGCAGGCTCCCGGCCAGCCCAGAAAAGCCGCTGACAGCCATGTTCTATGCCTCGTATGCCGTTGCTAGGCCGTCGACAGACCACGCCCGCCAGCGCCGCACCCGCCGTGCTTGGGTGGTCGCCGCCGCTGCAGCCATCACCGGCCTGGCCTGGCTAGCCGGTCACCTCGCCGGGGTGACCTACCTCGTGGTGACATCGGTCGACGCCCGCCCGATCACCCTGGGCCTGGTTGCCGCCGGCACCGCGGCCTCAGGATCAGCGGGCTGGGCCGTGCTCGCCATCCTCGAGCGGTACACCAGCCGCGCACGGACGGCATGGACGGCACTCGCGCTGGCCGTGCTCACGTCGTCCATTGTGCCGATCTTCGTGTTCCCGGCCGACGCGCCCACCCGGGCCACCCTGACCCTGCTGCACTGCCTCGCCGCCGCGATCCTCATCCCGGGACTGCGGCACACTCGGTGACGATTTGCACCCGAGGGGACCACACCATGCCTGACCTGCACGACGTCGCCGAACTGGCAGCGGCCAACGGACACCTTGCCGTCATATCCACCATCCGTGCCGACGGCACGGTCCAGGCATCGCTGGTCAGCGCCCGGGGTAAGCACCCATCCCAAGACGGGGCGTAAAGTGCTGGCGCTCGTCGCCGGCGGCCGGGTCAAACTGGCCAACCTGCGCGCCCGCCCCACGACCACAGTGACCTTCCACCACCGCTGGAACTGGATCACCATTGAAGGCACCGCCGAGCTCGCCGGCCCCGACGACACCAAGCTCGGGCTGCGTACCGACGAGCTCACCACCCTGCTACGCACCATTTTCACTGACGCGGGCGGCACCCACGACGACTGGCCAACCTATGACCGCACCATGGCCCAGGAACGCCGCGCCGCCGTGCTGATCAAGCCCACCCGGATCTACAGCAACTAAGGCACTGGCACTGTTGCATCGGCGGATGACCCAGCTCAGCCTTCCTCCAGGATCCACCGAAGTTTGTGATCGTACGTGGTGATTGTCACGCAGTTCGTCACGCAGTCGCACACATGACGATCATTACCGGAGACGGGCAAGTTGCCGTATGAACGCCACACCCAGCCTGGTCCCCCCGTGGTCGCCGGGGCACAGTTGCATTAAGCGATCGGCCAACCTGAGCTGATCCACCTGCTGCCACAGAAGCCATGAAGCAGGCCTCCAGATGCCCGGTTTGCAGCGGTTCTCCCAGGTGCCTGAGGAGCCTTCCTTCC
>DASQVU010000184.1:0-6416 GCA_035640615.1 Pseudonocardiaceae bacterium | reverse complement strand
GATCTCAGGGTGACCAATTATCAGTTCGCCAGCGGTACTGCCGTGGCAGCGCAGCAGCACCGGTCGGTCGAGTCGAAGGTTGTGAACCAATCTGCCCATTCTGGTGCGGAACCGGAAAGCCGACCAAGCGAGTACACAAGGTCAGCGATCCGCCCGTCCGGCAGGGCGAGCCGGACCAGGCGGTACAAGCTCAGGCGGGGCCGCGTAAGCAACCGCGCTCGCGCCATGAGCTGCCGAGCGAGGCCGACGACTCGCCGCGCATGCCCGGCCACGGCTCAGTGATCGTTTCGGGGTCACGGAAATCTACCCATTCGAGGGCGCCGTGTTCATCTTCCGTTCAGCTAGCCGCAGGATTCTTGTGCCGTGCTGCTTCACCGTGTTAACGGCCTCGATGAGGACAGCGGCGAGCATCACTGCGTTGTCGCGGGTCTGAAGACGGACGGAGCGCTCGCTGACGTGTGGAGCGACGCGCAGGCATACCTCGACGGCTGCTATGTGGCGTATGTGCCGCGCTGTGGGTGCGGTTGGACAGGTCCGCCGTTCAGCACGACGCCAAGCGGTTATGCCGCCTGCGAGAAGCTCTGGTGAGACAAGCACCTCCAGCCCTTCCTACCCGCTGCGAATCCCGCTGGAACTCGCTTTTAGTCCCTGACTGAGCCACGCAGGCGGGCGCGCCGGAATACGCTGAGCAAGGTGGCTGAGCTAGTCGGTCAGGATGCGGCTGGCGTGGTGTTGGTCGGCAGCCGCTCTTCGCGCATGGGGACGGCGAGAGCCGCGCTGGATTGGCACGGCTCCACGCTGCTTCGCCGCACTCTTCGATCTGCTACGACGGCGACCTGCCGCTGGTCACCGGGGACACCATCGGCTTCAGCTGCCCAGACGCGAGCGGGTGAGCCGGCGCAACCCGAGCGCGGTGATGCGCGCACGCGCCACACCTTCCCGCCACCATGGCAGCGGCTGTCAACAGCTCCCTAGCCTGCTGGTAGTACAGACAGTGATACACCAGATACGGGAAGTTGCCATTGCTTTCGCCACTCGGATGGCTTACTTTCGAGATTGCTTGACCACGGGGAGTAAGGGAGCCAGCTCGGATCATCTTGGGGGTTGTTACCGAGTGCGGCGATTGACAAGCTGCGGTATCGAGGCCGGCTGCGCTGACGCAGCTCAGGCTGTCTGAAGGAGTGCGCGCTCAGGTGACTGCGGGCAAATTCGCAGGCTGATTTCGGCCTTCTGGCCTGCTTGGCTCCTCCTCCATCAGCCGAGAAAGGAGCGAGATGAGGGTCTCGGAAATCTTTGCAAGCGCTGGCGGTGACAGGGGTGGATACGGCGGATACACCGGCGGCCGGGAAACCTACCTCCGGTATGGCACCGTTGAGAAGCCCGGCGGCTACTACCCGGACAACGGCCGCTGGACCTACGTCGCCCCGGATAACTACAACTGGCAGCCCACGGGCAATGGCTACGGTTTCACTCACAGCCATAGGCAGGGCACTTTCTTAGGGTAAGCGGGCCGGAGACGCGTCGTTGGTGTCGACGGCCGGTGATGGTCGCACGCACCGACGAGACGATGCCTGGGACGGCCAAGATGCTGTGACCGCTACGGCCGGCGATGAGTCGGAGCGTGCGGACAGTGACGGCCTGCTCGATGGCGGGCGGGGCATGCCCGCCACCGGGCTGAGGCAAAGTACAGGTCTGTTCACGGTACGTGTCCATAGGTGTACTCAGAGTTGCTTATTGCAATCACCCTCCGTATCCCTTATTTTGTGTGTGCTTGACCACGGAGAGTAGGGGGCCAGCTCGGATCACCTAGGGGGATGCTGCCGAGTACGGCGGATTGACATGCTGGTGTGTGGTGCTGGGGCAGAGTTCGCTAGGACGCTGCGTCGCGTCAATGCTTGGGGCGGAATCATCTCGCGGAACTGTCCCGGCGCCGTACCGCACGATCACGTGAAGTCTGTCGACGTCGCACTGTGACTACGGTCGCACTGTGACTACGGTGGCGCATATTTCCTCGCGTCGGGTCTGGGTCTTTTTCCTTGCATGGCTCTGTCATCGAGCAGGAATAGGGAGCGATATGAGGATCTCAGAAGTCTTCGCACTGGGTGGCAGCGGTAGCAACGACGCTAGTGTCCCGGGATACAACTGCAACCGTGACGACTGCACCTTTGGTTTCTACCCGTACTTCAACGGCTACGACTACGGCCGGGACTACGGGCGCAAGCCTTACTACTACAACGGCTACAACTACGGCGGCTACACCTACGAGGGCCACTACCGGCTCTTGGGAATCCTGTAGCAGCACGCCAGCGGCGGTGGCCCGAACTCGCCCTAGCGGGTAGGGCCACCGCCTTGCCGTGTTCACGATTCGACGCCTCAAGACTGCGTCCCGCAAGTCGGACTCAGCAAGTCGGGCCCTAGCGAATCAGGCCACACGAAATCGGGCGGAGTAAAGTCAGCAGCCGGACCGAGAGAGGGAGCAGCTGTGTTGGAGATGCTGCGGTCGTTGACGCGTCCAGCGTCGGCTGACGGCGGTCTGGTGGAGGCGGCCCCGGCGGCAAGCCTGCGGGAGGTCTTCCGGCGGTTCTGGCCCGATGCTCGGCCGTTCTGGCGATGGTTGTGGCTGAGCCTGCTATTGATCATCATCTCGCCACTGGTGGACACCGGCGCGATCTTGTTATTCAAGGTGCTTGTCGACAAGGTGCTGGCGCCGCGGGATTTCTCCGCGTTCCCACCGGTGGCCGCGGCGTTCATCGGTATCACGATCCTGGTGGGGGCCTTTGGCTTCATCGGGACGTATCTCGGCGCGTGGATCGGGGAGAATTTCCTGCACCGCATGCGCACCCGGGTGTTCGCGCATCTGCACACCCTGTCGGTGAGCTTCTTCGATCGTCGCCCGCTGGGCGATCTGATGTCCAGGCTGATCGGGGACGTGGCGGCAATCGAGGCGGTGGTGCTCTCCGGAGTGATCGGCCTGATCTCCAACGTGTTGCGAATCGGCATCTTCGCCACGGTGCTGTTTTTCCTCGACTGGCGGCTGGCGTTGGCGTCGCTGATCGCGGTGCCGGTGTTCTGGATCGCCGCCCGGATATTCGCCCGCCGCATCAAGATCGCTTCTCGGGAGGTCCGCCGACGCGCAGGGTCGATCGGCGTGGTCGCCGAGGAAAGTCTGGGCAACGCTACCTTGATCCAGGCTTACGGCCGTGAGGGCGCTGAAATTGAGCGCTTCGCTGCGCAGAGTATCGGCAGCGTGAACGCCGAGCTGGCGGCCACCAGGCTGGGTGCGATGTTCTCCCCGCTGGTAGACCTGGTGCAGGTCCTCGGCATCCTGACCATCCTCGGCGTCGGAATCTGGGAGCTGACCGCTGACAACATCACGCTGGGTGGGCTGCTGGCGTTCCTGGTCTTCCTGTCGCAGATGTACGGGCCGGTGCAGGGCCTGGGTGCGCTGTCCACCTCGCTGTTCGCCGCCGCCGCGGCCGCCGAGCGGATCATCGAACTGCTCGACGAGCAGCCCAGCGTGACCGCACCGGAGCATCCGGTCGCGCTTGGCCGGGCTCGCGGGCCGCTACGCCTGGACAACGTCAGCTTCACCTACCCGCAAACCCAGACGGAGGTGCTCAGAAACGTCAGCTTCACCGCCGGATCCGGGCAGATCACCGCCATCGTGGGCGCCAGCGGCGCGGGCAAGACCACCCTGCTCAAACTGCTGCTGCGGTTCTATGACCCGACTGCCGGCAGGATCACCCTCGACGGCCACGATCTGCGCGAGCTGAATCCCGACGAGCTGCGTGCCAACATCGCGATCGTGCTGCAGGAGACCTTGCTGCTCGACGGCACCATCGCCGACAACATCAGAGCCGGCCGGCCGGAGGCCACTGAGGACCAACTCATCGCCGCGGCCAAAGCCGCGGACGCCCATGAGTTCATCACAGCACTGCCCGAGGGATACCAGACCCGAGTCGGGCAACGCGGCCGGCTGCTGTCCGGCGGGCAACGCCAGCGAATCGCGATCGCCCGGGCAATGATCCGGGATGCGCCCATCCTGCTGCTGGACGAGCCAACCACCGGCCTCGATGCCGACGCCGCGCAGCGCATCCTGGATCCGCTACGCCGGCTGATGAGCGGGCGCACCACCATCATCATCTCGCACAACCTGCTCACGGTCGCCGACGCGGATCAGATCATCTACCTCGAGCACGGCCGCATCACCGAAACCGGCACTCATGACCAGCTTCTGACAAGCAACAACCAGTACGCACACCTCTACCACCTCCACCACCCTGCGGACGCGTCGCGCGGGCCCAGTAAGAACGGCCGGTTCGCCGGCACCGGAGCGCAGTCCTGACCGGCGCCGAGCCAGGTAACGTGCGCTCGTGCGGGACGTTCCGGCAGCCCAGGCGCTCGAGCAGTGGCGCGCGGCCTGTGCTGCTGCCGGGTGCCCGGATCGGGTAGGTACTGAGCGGCTGGGACTGGCCGAGGCGATCGGCCGGGTCACGGCCGAGCCGCTGTGGGCGCGCCGGTCTTCGCCCGCGTTCGACTCTGCTGGGATGGACGGCATCGCGGTGCGCGCAGCGGACACCGCTGCCGCCAGCGTCACCGCGCCGCTGACGCTGACCGACTTCGACGTCATCGACACCGGCGATCCCCTGCCGGCAGAGCGAGACGCCGTGGTGATGCGCGAGCACGTCCGCCCGGTGCAGCAGGGTGCCGAGCTGGTCGCAGCCGTGCCGCCGTACCAGCATGTCCGTTCCATCGGCGAGGATGTGGCGGCTGGGGAGTTGCTGTTGCCGCCAGGGCACCGGTTGCGCGCTGTCGACGTCGCCGCGGTAGCCGCCGGCGGTGTCACCGAGATCCTGGTGCGCCGACGCCCCGTCGTTGCGGTCCTGCCGACCGGCGATGAGATCCGGCCGTTGGGTTGCGAGCCGCGGATGGGGGAAATACTCGATACCAATTCCCTGATGCTCGCCGGGCAGGCCGCCGAACACGGCTGCGCGGTGCTGCAACTGCCTATCGAGCCGGACGATCCCGAGCGGATCGCCGCGGCGGTGCTCGCCGCTGCGCAGGGCGCTGACCTGGTCGTGATCATTGCCGGATCCAGCGGCGGCCGCAGTGACCACACCGCCTCGGTAGTGGCCCACCTGGGCACCCTGGCCGTGCACGGCGTGGCGGTGCGGCCGGGGCACCCCGTGGTACTCGGAACCGTCGGTAGCACTGCCGTGCTCGGTGCTCCCGGGTACCCGGTGTCGGCGGCGCTGAGCTTCGAGCTGTTCGCCGCGCCGTTGTTGGCGGCTCTCCAAGGCACCACAATCCTGACTCGCCCGCGGGCGCAGGTCCGGCTCGCACGCCCGCTGACCTCCCCGATCGGCAAGGATGACTGGGTGCGGGTCCGGCTGTGTAGGGTCGGTGGGCGGCTCGTCGCCACCCCGCTGCCTCGCGGTGCCGGCGCGCTGACCTCGCTGGTACGGGCCGACGGGCTGGCAGTCGTCCCGATCGGGCTGGACGGCTACGCCGCCGGTACCGACATCGAGGTGCACCTGCTGCGCGGGCTGGAGGAGATCGACCGCACCATCGTGGCCATTGGTTCGCACGACCTGGTGATCGACCTGGCCGCTGCGGCGCTGCGCGACGCCGATCCAGCGGTGACGCTTGCCTCGTCCGCCGTCGGCTCGCTCGCCGGGCTGCAGGCGCTGCGCGACGGTTTGTGCCATCTCGCCGGTTGCAACCTGTTCGACCCGGACACTGGCGAGTACACCCTGCCCTACCTGCCCCGGGTGCTCGGCGACGCCGAGGTCAACGTGGTCCGCCTGGTGCACCGCGAGCAGGGGCTGCTCGTCGCGCCGGGTAACCCGCTGGAGATCACCAGTATCGCGGACTTGCGCCGCCCGGGACTGCGTTACGTCAACCGGCAACCCGAGTCGGGCACCCGGGTATTGCTCGATCACGAGCTGCGCCGCCGGCGCATCGATCCTGGCGAAGTCGCCGGCTACCGGCGCGAGGAGCGCACCCACCTGGCCGTTGCGGCGGCGGTCGCGGGGGGGCGGGCGGACGTGGGGCTGGGCATCCTCGCCGCCGCGCGGGTGCATGGGTTGGACTTCGTGCCCGTCAGGCAGGAGCCTTACGACCTGGTGGTCCCCCGGGACAGCTACGACTCCGCGCTACTAGCCCCCCTCTGGACCCTCCTAGCCGATCCCACCTTCCACACCACCATCCAATCCCTCGGCGGCTACTCGACAACCCAAACCGGCCACCTCATCGCCTGAGACCACAGTCTGGATGCAGACTGCGGCCTTCCGGGCCGCAAAACAGCAGTCTGCATCAGAACGCGGTGGGGACGGGGATGTGGTGGGATTTGAGATATGGAGGAGCGAGTGCACAACGTGACGTTTGCGAGTAACGGTGCCACTGCGCATGGATAC
>DASQVU010000183.1:0-2044 GCA_035640615.1 Pseudonocardiaceae bacterium | reverse complement strand
GAGATATCGAAGACAAACGAGCCCGAGCCCGCGCCAAGGAGAAATGCGTCCCCGCGACCAACGCAAGGCCCCGGCCGGCTCGTCGAAGGAGCCAGCGTCCAAGGCTGGAAACAAGCCCTCGGAGCCCTCGCCCTGGCCTACCCTGACCGACTCGCCAGCCACTTCAACTAACCAAACAAGGTGATCTCTTACACAATGATCTCGACAGCTCTTGTCGATGGCCATAAAACCGCTGCGGACGGGTTCGCTGACGAAATACACCGCGCTGGCCCGATCGGCGATCACCTCGCCCAGCGGCGCCTGGAAGCAGACACTCAAAAAAATGACCCAGGCCAGCTGGGCCCTGCATCACCAGACCCGCGCCGGCACGGACCGTGCTGGTGGCCCCGTCACAGCCCACCAGCCACCCGGTGCACAAGGTGTGCCACGTCCCGGAAACTCCGTCTTCCACCACGGCGCGCACACCGTCACCGTGGTGGGTAAACGACACCAGGCGGCAGCCAAACCGGATCCGGTGCGGCGCCAGTTGCTGAGCATGGCGCAGCAGCAGCGGCTCGAGCGCATCCTGAGAACAAATCAGCCCCGGTGAGGGGATGCGCGCCTCACCAGGCAGGCGGCGGACCGGGCCGGTGCGCGCAAAGCCCGGATCGGCCAGGGTGCGGCCGCGGTAAAACAAGACCTGATCAGCTGGCAACCCGGCCCGGCGAAGGTCCGCTTCCAGGCCACAGCGGCGGAAGATCTTCATCGAGCGCGCCGCGATTCCCCGAGCCTTAAGATGACGCCACGTACCCGGGTGGGTCTCGACCAGGAGGTGCTCCACCCCATACCGAGACAACAAGATCGACAGGGTTAAGCCTACCGGGCCACCGCCCACAATCACCACCGGCGTGATGGCCGGGAACACGTGCGCCATAGGGCCCTCAATCCCAAGGAATGGCACGACGCCAACGGGAGGATTCGCCGGGGGCACCCCAAAACCACGATTGCCCTGATCATGTCGAGTGGTCGTGGGGCTGCGCAGGCCAGTCCAGGACCAATCGGCAATAGTGCTTGTCGATGACGACTACGGACCGGTCGTCGATGGGGTGGCCTGGGGGGTAGGCGCGGATGCGCAGTCCAGCGGTGGCCGGGCGGCCGCTGATGTGCCACTTCTGCACCGCGGCCCGTAGTCGATGTGCCAGATGATCGCCGCCGGTGCCGAAGGCCCGCACGCCCAGTTCGAAGGTGGTTGACCAGTCGTGGTCGTCGCCGCGTTGATCCAGGCGGACCAACGCCGCCAGGGCCTGTTCGCCCGGGCAAGACGCCCGTGCCGAGGTTGCTCGGGAAAGACAGCAGGGGTGGCACCAGGCCGCGCTGTGCCGCCGCGCCCATCGCGGACAGCTGGCCAAGGTCGGGCTGGTGCAGCGCCAGCCACAGCGCCAAGCCGTCGAACACCTCGCTGGCGCTGACGCGGATCCCGGTGGCCAGCAGCTCAGCGGGCGCACACAGGGCGGTGGACAGCGCGGCGGTGTCGAGGGTGCGCTGATCCTCCCACTGGAGGAACAGCCCCGGCTGGTCCCCCAGCGGGATGATCGACTGGGGACTGGTCATCTGTCCGCGCAGCGGCATGAACCCGCAGGGCGCGACCGACACGCTAGTCAGGTACTCCCCCGTGCGCTGGAAAGCCACGCAGCGCTGCACGCCTCGCAGGGAGAGCGGTAACACCAGCCGCCCGTCGGTGGTGAGCTGGTTGACCCAGGCCGGGGCGACATCCCAGGCCCCCACCGTCAGCATGATCCGGTCATACGGTGCGCCGGCCGACCAGCCGCCCGCACCATCAGCGCAGACCACGTTGACCCCGGTGACGTGGGCCGCAGCGAGGTGGCGGCGAGCCTGTTCCACGAGGTCGTTGTCGATGTCCACCGTGGTCACTTGGCCGGTCTCGCCCACCAAGTCAGCCAGCAGGGCGGCGTTATATCCGGTGCCGGTCCCGATCTCCAACACCCGCTGACCCTCGTGCACCTGGAGTTGTTCGAGCATCACCGCCATCACTCGAGGCTGAGAT
>DASQVU010000182.1:0-10054 GCA_035640615.1 Pseudonocardiaceae bacterium | reverse complement strand
TGCCCGCTGCGCGACGCCGACGGGCAACTGATCGGCACCCTCTGCGCCCTCGACACCCGCCCGCACCGGTGGCGTCGGGTGGACCGCCGAGCACTGGAGGCGCTGGGGACCTCGGTGGTCAATGAAATGGCGTTGCACCAGGACATCGATCGCCGCGGTCGGTTGCTGGACGCCTTCGCGGCCGCGCCGGCCGCGATCGCGGTCACCCGCGGGCCGCGCCACCTGGTGGAGTACACCAACCCGGCGTACCGCGCGCTGTTCGGGACGGTGCCCTTGGAAATGCCGGCCAGGCAGGCGCTACCGGTGCTGCCAGATGATTTCTACACCTTGATGGACGAGGTGTTGGCCAGTGGCGAGGTATACCGCGCCACCGAGGCCCCGCTGACCATGACCTGGCCGGGTGAGCGGTCGCCCCGCGAGCGGTTCTTCGATCTCTCCTATTCTGCGATCGGCCGCTCCGCCAATGGTGACGTGGAGCCCGACTTGAACCACCAGGGCCTGCTCGTGGTGGCCGTGGAGGTCACCGACCGAGTCCAGGCCCGCGTCGAGCTGGAACGGCACGCCCGGCACCAGGAACTGCTCGCCCGGGCCAGCGCCGCGTTGAACCGCAGCCTGGACCCCACCGCGGAACTACAGGCACTCGCCCGCGTGGTCGTCCCCGAGCTCGCTGACCTGTCCACCGTGCACCTGCTCGCCCACCCCGCCGAGCCTGGCGCCGATCCGCCGTTGCCGGTGATCAGTGACCGGGTGGCCGCGGCCGGTGCCCCCGGTGTCGTGCTGCCACCCAAGATGAGCGGTCTGCGGTGGGAGGCCAACGAGGATCCCATCCCCGCCGCGATCCGGCACGGTGCGTTGCGCCGTCAACCAGTCTCGGTTGGCGAGCCGCCGCCGTGGTCGCACCGCACCGGCTCAGGACCGACCTTTCGCGGTGGGCTTGGCCACCTGGTGGTCGCACCGGTGATCGTCGACGGTCTGGTGGTCGCGGTGGTGTCGTTTGCCCTGCAAGCTGACCGGCCACCGTGGCGTGACGACGACCTGCGCGCGCTGGGTCAGATCGCGCGCTACGCCGGGATGGCGCTGGAACACGGCCTGTCCTACCAGGCCACCCGCGAGTCGGCGTTGGTGCTGCAACGCAGCCTGCTGATCGACCCGCCCAAGGTGCCCGGGTTGCAGATCTGTGCCCGCTACCGCCCTGCCGGACGTGATGAGGTGGGAGGCGACTGGTACGACGTATTCCAGCGCAGCGACGACCAGATCGCCCTGGTGATCGGCGACGTCGTGGGCCACGACATCACCGCTGCGGCGGCCATGGGACAGCTCAGCGCAACCCTGCGGAGCCTGGCGCTGGACCGCTGCGACGGGCCGGCTGCCATTCTCGACCGGCTTGGCAAAATCAATATCAAGCTGAGCATCACGCCGTTCGCGACGCTGCTGCTCGCCACCCTGGCGCGGGCAGCCGATGGCTGGACGATGCGCTGGGCCAGTGCGGGTCACCCGCCTCCGTTGCTGCTCACCCCTGGTGGCGTCCAGCTACTGGAGCGGATCAGCGGCACGGCCTTGGTCACCACCAGAACCCCGTCGCGCGGCGAGGCACAAATCAGCGTGGCGGCCGGATCGATCTTGTTGTTCTACACCGACGGCCTGATCGAGCGGCGCGGCCAGGACCTGACGGACAACCTCAAGGACTTGGTGGCTCGAGTCGCTGGTTCCGAGCACCACCTCATTGAGCCGCTGTGCGATGCCCTACTGGCCGACGCACCGACCGACGACGATATTGCCATGCTGGCCATCCGGGTGACGGACGGCCCCATTCGGGTTAACGAGTGACTTATGTAAGGTCGTCAAACTCTCCGGCTTTGACGCCGTTAATCCATGCGCTCATCTCAGCGCGAGTGAACAGCACCACACCCGCATCCGGGTGATTGCTGTTGCGCACCGCGATATGTCCATCGGGCAGCGCGGCGAGCTCCACGCAGGTGCCGTTGTTGCCGCTGAAGCTGCTGGTGCGCCAGAGGGTGACAGAGAGGGCTGAAGCAACCACGGTGTGTCTCCGACATCATGATCAAAGCATCGATTGGATCAGTGCCCGGGACCGCTCGGGGCTGAGGGCGGCCCGTTGCAGGTCTTTCGCCACCATGCTATACGTCCCCACCTGATCTGCATCCTGTAGATAAAGGGCGCCATCGTGGAGTTCGACGTACCCGATCGAGCGTACGGATTCGAAACCGAGTACGACGAATTGACCGGTAAGCGCGGTATGGGGGCCATCTTCCGGTCTGATTATCTGGATTGTCACGGTGGGTAGTTCAGCCATGGCCAGCAGGTGGCGCAGTTGAGCACGACGCAGTTCGGGGCTGCCGACCGCGAGCCGTAGTGCACTATCGGTGAGCACGGCGTGCAGCATGAGCGGTCGATCCGGATCGGTAAGTCGGCGGGTTCTGGCGATTCGGAAGCCGACGAACCGCTCGCTGTGGTCGGCGCGTACCCGTGGGGTGTTGGCCGTCAGCGCAGCCGCGTACTCCTCGGTCTGCAACAGGCCGGGAATGATGATCGGCTCGAAGACGAACTCGGTCTCGGCCAACCCCTCCAAACCGACGAAGGTTTTCAACCAGTCCGGCACCACCTGGGCCCAGGGTGCCCACCAGGTGGTGTCGTCGGCTCGGTTGGTCAGCGAGATGAGCCGGTCGATGTCAGCTTGGTCGACCTGGTAGGCCTTGAGTAGCCGGGTGATGTCGTCTGGATCTTGCAGCTGGCGCCCAGTTTCTAGATGGCCGAGCTTGGCACGGCTGATGCCGCTGTGATCACTGGCCTCGGTCAGGGATAGCTTGGCGGCGCGGCGATGCCGGGCCAACTCCACACCGATCAACCAGCGCAGCGGCGCTGGATCTCCACGCGACACCATGTCAGGCCGCCGGATTTGTCATGAGACGTCTCATGTATAGTCCCCCGCACGATACACGTCCGACCGTCCGATTAGCACCCTCGGACTTGACCGATGCAACGAGCAGGGGCTGGTGAGGGTACCGCTTTGTCCGAAAAGCCCCCGATGAGGTGTAATCGCGAGTTTGTCTCAAACGTCCCCACGCTGGCGACGGCCCGCCCGGACCTCCCCGAAACGGGCGGAGCCGTCGCCTTCTACCCAAATCAGGGAAAGCACTGTGCACTATGCGGCGCAGGATCGCCGGATCCAATCCCAACCCGGTCGGGTGCAGTCGAGCGGTCTAGAGGTGCCCGATCCGCGATTTTCCCGTACCGCTGCCCGACAGCCGGAAAGTCCCGCACCGATTCCGGCCGCGCAGCTCGCACGGCCCGGTGTCGAGCAGCTGCGGTGGGCGCGCTGTCTCGATCACGGACAGCTGCACCTGGTCCAACCGGCCGCGGTCAGCCTGGCGGCGACCCAGGGCTATGCCGCAGCGTTCTGCGGTGACCAGATTGCCGTGGAAGGCTTGACGATCAGCAGCGCCGCATCCGGGGCGCTATGCATGGCGTGCATCACCGCGGCGACTTCGGGACACCCGTGCTTCAGCTGAGGTAGCCCTCGACTTCGCTGACCGGGCGGACCTGGGCATCATCCGGGTCCTGCCCGGCCGCGGCGCGGGCTCGACGTTGCCGCAGCAGATCCCAGCACTGGTCGAGCTGCTGTTCCAGGGTGGTCAGCTGAGCCTGTTCCTCCCCGCTGGTCAGCTCGCCGTCGCGGAGCCGCCGGCGCAGGGTGTGCTCAGCATCGACCAGTTCACGGATGCGTTCGAGTACGTCTCGTTCCTCGACCATGCGGATCGACCTCTCGTCAGTGCCATGCTAGGGGCTCGTGTCGGTCCCAGTCTGCTCGATGTGGTCGTAGGTGATCGTCTTGCCACTGCCTTGAACGCTCTCTCCAGGGCTACCGGGATGCCCTGGCCGGCCGCCATCGGCGTTCCCGGTGCCGTCCCCGGCGCCGTCCGGGGGAGCGGCGGTGAGCAGTGACAAGACCGTACGGGCCGGCAACAGCGCGACATGCTGTTCGGCCAGTTCAACCACATTCGTCTGGTGAGACATGGCAGCCTCCTAGGGAAGTCGGGCAGTGCGCCTCCAAATTGCCCACTTCCGGTGCATCTCCACAATCAGTACCCGTACCTAACCTCCCCGCCCCGTACCTACCCGCAGTCTCGATGCAGACTGCTGTCATCGAGCCCGCTGAGAGGAGGGCGCGCGAGTGGAGCTTGCTCAGGCGATGGGGCCTGGAGAAGGGTGAGTGAGGTGCCAAGCCGGTTCGTCCCCGCTGGCGGAGCTATGGTCGGCTCGCCGCGATGGGTCCGTTTTGCGGATCGCCGGTGAGATCGACATGGCCAATGCCGCTGCGGTCCGGGATCGGATCATCGCTGAGATCCGCGTTGGCGTGGTCCACTTCGACCTGTCTGCGGTGAGGTTCTTCGGCGTCGCCGGGATGGATACGCTGCTCGACGGGCACGCCGTACTCCACCGTCAGGGCAAGACACTGCGTTTTGACCTGCCCGCCGGTCGTGGTACGCGTGATGCACATATGTGGGTTGACCGAACTCAAAGGCCTGACTGTGACGATCGTGACCGGTCCCGATCCGGCGCGGCCGCAAGGAGAGCCGCTCAGTGAGCCTTGCCGGTGAGGCGCTACCCCCGCACCAGGAAGTCACTCGCACCGCGCTGATCGTCGATTCCGACGAGGCACTTCGGGAACGGCTCCTTCCTGCCATACGCCGCGCGCTGGACGCTGGTGAGAACGTGCTGATGGTCGTGCCCCCCGACACCGAAAGGGTGGTGCGTGCCAGCCTCGGTGACCAGGCCGCTGATTTGGCGCGGAGCGATACCCGGCTGTTCTACCAGCGGCTGAGGTTTACCTTCCAGACGTTTCGCCGCTATCTGGAACAGCAACACGCTGCCGGACAGCGCGTCTACATCGTTGCCGAGCCCGATATCCCAGCTCCGGTTCGAAACAGCGACGGATCGGGTTGCGGCTTATCTGTCGTATGAGGCCGTGTGTGGTGAAGCTTTCGCTCGTTATGGCTGCCCGATCACATGCATATGGGACAGCCGGCGCCATCCCACTTTGGTGATCGAAGGCGTCCGAAGCCTGCATGATCATGAACTCAGCGCGGCCGGCCCTGTTCCGAATCCAGGTTTCATCCGGCCAAGCGACTACCTCGCGGGGCGCAATGGGATTGCCTTCGAGTCACCCCCGCCCAACACCGATCTCGATCTCAGCGTGCGTGATGAACATGATCTCGCCCCGCTGCGCGCCGAGCTTCGGGTATGGGCCGCGAGCGCGGGATTCGATCCGTTGGCGACGGCAGACGTTCTGGTAGCAACCACGGAAGTGGCCACCAACGGCTTGATTCATGGTGCTCCACCAGTACGTATCCGGTGCTGGCGGTGTGCCGATACGTTGATCGCCCAGGTCGACGATGCAGGTGGCATTCCGCTTCCGCCGATGGCCGGCTACCAGTCACCGGACGACCGGCGCGCCGGCCGTGGCATGTGGTTGGCCCGCCAGCTGGCCGATTCCGTCACGACCTATACTTTCGATTCGTGCACCGCAGTGCGGCTGCACTTTCCGCGTGACGTCACCCACTTACCGCCCAGCGTGGACTGAGCCCAGCGTCAAACTCAGTAGACGTCTCATGAGACGTCTACTGAGTAATCCACTGATTGTCGCGATCTTGTTCGGGTTTTTCATCTCGGCGTGGCTTTCCCCGAAAACGCCATCGCTGTCACCGATCTGGTCTTACACTGCGGCAACTCGGAAAGGATCCATCTGGGCGCGCTGTTCTGTGGCGGTCACGACCAACAGGCGAGCCCGCGGGAAAGGGGACGCTACATGCAGCACCGCTCGGGGGCCGGTCAAATGGGCCGCATCGGTGCGTGCTCGGCTGCTGTTTGTTCGCTGGCTGTAATCGCCTTGCCGGCGCTGGGGGTGGAGGCGTGAACGAGTTGTGGTCAGACGACTTTGAGGTGCTGCACTGGGTGATCGAGCGATTCGGCAGCAGCGGTCACAATGTCGAGGTTGGTGAGGTGCTCCGGGTTTTCCCAGAGGAGCAGTACGACAGCGTGCGAGACTCGTTGGTCCGCTTGAGTAGTTACTCCTACCTGGTGACCGTTAACGGCGGTGGATTCGGACGAGCCGGCCGGACTGGGTCGCCGGTAGTCAATGAGGTCACCAACCGCGCGCTTCGCCTGGTGAGCTCGGTGCCGGATAACGCTGAGTTACTCGCTGACCGGATCTTGGCAGTGCTCGCCGAGGGCGCGGTGAGCGAGCCGGATCCGCAGCTGCGGTACAAGCTCGAGGCCGGACTTCGAGGTGTCGGTGGGATGACCAGAGATGTGCTCGTCGACGTCGTTGCCGCGGCCGTGGCGCGATCGACGGAACCCGCCCGAGCGTGGCCGCGGCACTATGACAAAGCCGTGCAGGATCCCGCTTAGCTGTGATCGGCGGGAAACTGACTGTTCAACCACCTCATTGGTGTATCAAGGACCCGTAACGCTGCTCTCATTGCTGGTGATGGCATTACCGGATGTCCACACCAGCCCAGCAGCGAGGGATCCCATGACTATGACCGCCGCCTCCGGAATTGACGCTTTACGCACTGCCATGATCGGTCCGGTGTTCGTCCCGGCGGACCATGGCTATGACGATGCCCGGAGAGTGTGGAACGGCGACATCGACCGCCATCCCGCTGTGATCGCCCGCTGCGAGTCCGCGGCCGACGTCGCGGCGGCGATCGACTTCGCTCGGCGCCACGGCTTGGAGATCTCGGTGCGCGGTGGTGGTCACAATGCCTGGGGTGCCTCGGTGGGCACCGGCGGGATCATGATCCATCTCGGTGGCCTGAACGCGGTCAAGGTCGATCCGGCGGCAAGGCGGGTCCGGGTGGGTGGCGGCGCGATGCTGGGGGATATGGATGCGGCCACCCAGGCACACGGCCTGGCCACGACTGCGGGCACGGTCAGCCACACCGGTGTCGGTGGTCTCACCCTGGGTGGTGGTTTCGGCTGGTTGGGTCACCGGCACGGTTTGGCCATCGACAATCTTGTTTCCGCCGAGGTGGTCACCGCCGACGGTCGGATCCTGCGCGCCTCGGAGCAGGAAAACCCCGAGCTGTTCTGGGCTTTACGCGGTGGCGGCGGCAACTTCGGCGTCGTCACCGAGTTCGAGTTCCGGCTGCACGAGGTTGGGCCATTGGTGGACTTCGGGCTGTTCTTCTTCGACCTGGACCACGGCACCGAGGCATTGCGGCTGGGTCGGGAACTGGCCGCGGCCGCGTCCCGGGACATCACTGTCCTGCTGGCTGTCCTCACCGCACCACCAGCGCCGTTCGTCCCCGAGCAATACCACTTCCAGCCCGGGTGCGCGGTGCTCGTGGCCGGGTTCGGTAACCACGACGAGCACGCGCGAATCGCTGCGCGCATCCGCGAGTCGGTCCCACCGCTGTTCGAGTCCGTCTCGCCGATGACCTACGTCGAGCTACAGCAAATGCTCGACGAAACCAACGCTTGGGGGGTGCGCTGCTACGAGAAATGCGCCTACCTCGACGAGCTGTCCGACGACGCGATCGCCGTGATCACCCAGCATGCGTCGGGCATGAGCACGCCACAGTCCCACGCGGTGATCTTCCCGATGGATGGGGCCTACCAGGATGTGGGCCACGACGACACGGCGTGGGGCGGGAGCCGCTCGGGGCACGTGGTCTTCATCATCGGGTTAGCCAGCACACCAGAACTGCTGGACGCCGAACGGTCCTGGGTCCGGTCGTTGTGGCAGGCCCTGCTACCACATGCCAATGGCATCGGCGGCTATGTCAATGCACTCGCGCAGCGCGAGGACGACCGGGTGCGCGCCTCGTACGGACCCGCCAAGTACCAGCGGTTGGCCCAGATTAAGGCGACCTACGACCCGGACAATGTCTTTCACCGCAACGCCAATATCAAACCGGCGCCGGTGTCCCCAGCCGGATAGCTCCGGCCTGCCCCCGACAAGGCGATCGCTGCGGTCGCCGCGCAGAGCCGACGGAAAGCAGCTGGAAACCAGGATCTCTTAACGTAGCCGCCGCCCACGGTACGTCGCGTCGCGGCGGGCGTCGGGCGGTGCTCGGGGGTTCCTGGTGCTAGATGCGAGGGGGATTCGTTATGGTCTGGGCCTGCGCACGGTTGGCCGGATCGGTGTTGGGCGCGGCCGTCGCCACACTGGCCACTGTAGGGTCGGCGAGCGCACAAGTGCCGGCGCCATCGCCTATGCAGCCGGGGGTAGCAAGGTCCGCCGCGGTCTCCTGCGGGGTCAGCTACCCAGGCGACAACCTCGCCGAAGCGAGGAATTTCCCAGCCAATACCGTGACCTTGCGTAGTGGACCGAGCAATTCCTGCATCCAGACCGGCCAGGGCACGCACGATCAACTCGCCCAGTACCTGTGCTATGTCCCCGGCGACGGCGGCACGTGGACCTTCCTGCGCAACGTCTCCACCGGCGACCAAGGCTGGGTCCGCGACGCGCTGCTGGCCGGCTACGGAAGCGACGTGCCCTGCGAGGAGAACCCGCCCCCGGCGGTTGCCAACATGATCCGCACGCCGGCTGTGCCGCTGACGGCGTTCGAGGGGCCTGCTGCCCAACCGGCTAACGCGCTGCTCGCCGGCCTGATCTGGTAACCCGGGTGCCACCATAGCTGGCCGTACCAGCGCCTCGGCTTGACGCTTTCGCACTGGTACGGCCGGTGGGTATGTCACCATGGGGCATGGGAGCACCAGCTGTGAGCGATGCGGCTCCGATCTACCCCCGCCGGTTTCACAGTGCGCGCCAGCGCAATGAGCACCTGGCCCGGCAGCTGCGCATCGTCGCGGGGGTCAAGACGGTGGACGAGCGGTTGCTCGACCGGTTGGGGCGCCGGATGTTCGCCCGGGACGAGCTCGGCGCCCAGCTCGCCACCGCGATGCGCCGAAGCCAGGACGACCCGCAGCGGGTCACCATGGCGCAGTTCAAACGTGCCCTCGGGAAGGGCATTGAGGCCGTGCCCGATGCGCCGGAGGCGCTGCGCAAGTTCTTTGCGGTCGTCGATGATGTGCCGGACTGGGTGAATTTCGATCTGCTGGAGCAAGGTTCACGGGTGTTTCGGCGGTTCGGGCGCAGCCGCGACGACGTGCTGGTGCAACTGTCGCTGATCGGTGGATACCGGTTCGCCGGACCGGCCGACCTGCTGGTGCGAACCGGTGGCCTGACCGGTTCGAGCGCCATGCGACGGCTCGGGGAGACTCAGAAATGGGCGGACGCGGTCAGCGCACCAGCGGGGATGCGCCGAGATGGCGAGGGTTTCAAGCTCACCGTCCACGTGCGAGTCATGCACGCCCTGGTCAATCACGAGTTCGAAACCAACGGCCGCTGGAACGTCGGCCAGTACGGCCTACCCATCAACCAGAGTGACCGGGCCGGGACACTGGGGCTGTTCAACAGCACGGTGCTGCTCGGGATGCGCATGCTGGGGCGCGTCGTGACCAGAGCCGAGTCGCTGGCAATCATGCACCTGTGGAAGTACGTGGGCTGGCTGATCGGAGTGGACGAGGACTGGCTGTTCGACACCGAACGCGCGCAGAACGTCTTCAACTACCACGTGCTGCTCGCTCAAGCAGACGCCACACCAGCCGGCGCCGACCTGGCCGCTGCACTCGTCGATGGACAACTCACCCAGCATTACGGGCACCTGAGCGCTCTTCGCGGTCACTACTCGCGGATGCGCTTACTGAGCATGCTGCGCTATTTCTTAGGCAAGGACGGCCTGCGCGACCTGAACCTGCCCATCACACCGATCTGGGCGGTGCCGCCTATCATTGCGGCGAACCTCCTTAAGTCAGGATTGCTCGCCCCCACCCGCCTTGGGCGTCGCTACCTCGAATACGCGGGCGACCGAAGCTCCCGACGCTTGTCAAAACTCAGGTTCGGCGCCGCACCCGCAGAAATCGGCGCACTGCCGGGGCGCGATTAGGTCGTCGAGCCGTTCCTGCCTGGCCGAGCAGGTCGACACCACCGGTCAGGGCCTGCGGTCGCGTCGCGCCGTGGTCAGGC